>CAUCSW010000012.1 GCA_958445555.1 uncultured Clostridia bacterium
TCGGGAATGCCGCCCGACTGGACCAGCGAACCGTTAAAAAGTCCCTGCCCGAAGAACCCGCCGTTTGCAAGCGCGGCTCTGCCTCTTGACTGCTGCCACAGAACCCCTAAGTAGTCCTCTTCGGTCGGAAACAACATCGCATACACGCGGGCTTGCTGGTCCTCGTTCATAACAAAGAAATAGACCAACGGTATCCCGACCGCAACGGCAGCCCCTGCAGCGGCAAAATAACGGACACGGAGACCTGCGGCGAACATCATCACGATGAACATGACCGCAAAGACAAGGGCGGTGCCGTCGTCGCCTTGAAAATGTATGAGCAGCACGGGAAAAGCGCCGTGCACGCACAAAAGCATGATATTCGTCAGCTTGTTGATCCCGTCCCCCACGCGGTTCAGATGCCACGAAAAGCTGATGATAAAAGCGAGCTTCAGAAACTCGGCGGGCTGGATAGAAAAGCTGCCGATGAGGAGCCAGGCTTTATCGTCGGTGCCTGCGGGAGCGTAACCTATTACAAATGTGAGAAGTACGGGTATGAGCAGCGCGGCTGCGATGGGTATCCACATTTTTATGATCGAACGGTAGTTGAACAACGAGATCACGACTGCGGCGGCAAGACCCGCGGCAAGGCCCGCAAGATGCATAATAAACTGCTTCGGACCGCCGAGAACATAATATGTGCTTGAAAGGACAATGACACTTCCGTACAGTGTTGCGGTTATGCAAAGGGCATATAAAAGCTTGTCGCTTTCGCGGGCATAGTCCGCTATTGTGTGAAAAATGCGCTTTAACATACCCGCGTTCCCCATCCTTTTATTCTTTCGGCAGTGATACGGCAATAAGGCCGATATACCATAATGCAGTCGATAAGGCGGCGGGCTGAAAAAAAGCGCCGTCTGTCGGCTTGTCCCGTCCGCAGGTATAATTATAAGGTATGCGTCAATGTTTTTCAAGTAACACTTTCAAAACGACGGCAAATATGGTATACTGTACCACGGATCGGTCGAAAGCGGCTCGGTGCCGCATGACAGGTAATATATAAACGCGCATTCGGGGTTATATCGGGGTTATATAAGTATGCCCCGAAAAGCATATTGAGTGCGCGCATAAATCGGATAGACGAAAGCTCATATATAAGACGGGCGGAAACGGAAGTGAGATCGGGTTGAAAGATAAGTCGGTTTACATAACACATTCTCCGGAGGAAACGGAGGAGGTGGGCAGAAAGATCGCCGAGGGCATTAAAAACGGCGGAGTGATCGCTCTCCGAGGTGGGCTCGGAGCGGGCAAGACCTGCTTTGTGAGGGGCCTTGCCGCGGGACTCGGTTTTAACGGCGATGTTTCATCACCCACATTTGCCATAATCAACGAATATGTCGGCGGCAGACTTCTTTTGTGCCATTTTGATATGTATCGGGTGACCGGGTGGGAGGATCTGTATTCAACCGGATACTTCGATTATCTTGACGCGGGAGCGCTGCTTGCGGTCGAATGGAGCGAAAACATCGCCGCCGCACTTCCCGAAAAATGCCTCACGGTAACCGTAACAGAACTCGGCGACGGGAGCAGAGAGATAAGAACAGAGGGTGAGATATAATGAAAATTCTTGCGGTGGAGTGCTCGGCAGCACCTGTTTCGTGCGCACTGTCCGAGGACGGAAAAACGGTCGGCGAGTTTTATCTCAATACCGCCGCCACCCATTCGCAGACGCTTATGCCGATGATAGACGGAATGCTCAAAAACGCGGGAGTGAGAGTGTCTGACATAGACCTTTTTGCGGTCGCTGCGGGTCCCGGTTCCTTTACCGGCGTGAGAATAGGAATAGCTGCGGTCAAAGGCTTGGCATTCGGCGGTAATAAGCCCTGCTGCGCCGTTTCGACGCTTGAGGGGATCGCTTTCCGATTTGCGTCATTTGACTGTACGGTATGCGCCTGTATGGACGCACGGTGCGGTCAGATATACAATGCGGTGTTCGAAATACGGGGCGGAACCGTCCGACGCCTTTGTGAGGACAGGGCGATCGCAATATCGGTTCTTGTCGATGAGATCTGCGACGGCAAATACGGCGGCGGTCTTATTCTTGCCGGTGACGGCGCCGCGATCACAAAGGCGGCAATAGATAAGGCTGCGGAGGAAAGAGAAGCGGCGGGAGATACCGATGCCGCAGATAAATTGAAGAGTGTAAGACTCGCCGAAGAAAATTTAAGGTATCAGAGCGCAAACGGGGTTGCTTTTGCGGCTCTGATGATGTATAATAGAAAAAATACGGTTAAAGCGGACGAGCTCCTGCCGACCTATCTAAGATTGCCGCAGGCCCAAAGGGAGCTTAATCGCAGGACGGCAATGTCGGAGTGTTCCGACCGAAAAGCGGACAACGATACATAAAAAGCCGTCACGGCGGCAGTGCGTATGATCGCACAGAGCGATTTCGGAGGGGGAAATATGAGTATACTTAAAGAGGGTGAGCTCGTGGCCATCGGGTGTGACCACGGCGGGTTTGAGCTTAAAAACGCCATTGCGGCACATCTCACCGAGAGGGGAATACCCTATAAGGATTTCGGGATCACCGAGCTTAAAAGCGTCGACTACCCCGAGATAGCACTGAAGGTCGCCGATGCGGTGGCAAAAAAGGAAGCAAGACTCGGCATCCTTGTTTGCGGCACCGGGATCGGCATGAGCCTTGCTGCAAACAAGGTCAAAGGAATAAGGGCTGCTGCCTGCTCCGAGACCTTTTCGGCAAAATATACAAGATTGCATAACGACGCAAATATCCTGTGCCTCGGCGGTCGGGTGATCGGCGCCGGCGTCGCGCTTGAAATGACGGATCTTTTCCTTGATACCGAATTTGAGGGCGGAAGGCATCAGCGCAGGGTGGATGCGGTTATGGATATAGAAAAATACTGATGGGGGAAAAACAATGAACAGTAACATTCACATTATGGATCATCCGCTGATTCAGCATAAGCTTTCGATTCTCCGTGACAAAAACACGGGAACAAAGCAGTTCCGTGAGCTTGTCGGAGAGATTGCGAACCTTATGTGCTTTGAAGCGACCCGTGATCTTCCGCGCAGAGAGGTGAGCATAGAAACTCCGATCGGAATGGCAAAGACCAAGGTTATCTCGGGCAGAAAGCTTGCGTTTGTTCCCATTCTCAGAGCCGGACTCGGAATGGTTGACGGTGTGCTGAACCTTCTCCCGAGCGCCAAGGTGGGACATATCGGTATGTACCGCGATCCCGAAACCAAGGAGCCCGTTGAGTATTACTGCAAGCTCCCCGGCGATATTCCCGAGCGTGATGTTATTGTTCTCGACCCCATGCTTGCAACAGGCGGATCGGCGATAGACGCGGTTAACCAGATAAAGAAGCGCAATCCCCACCGAATTAAGTTTATGTGTATAATAGCAGCTCCCGAGGGCCTTGAGGCTTTCACCAAGGCCCACCCGGATGTACCGGTCTACTGTGCCGCCATGGATGATCATCTTGACGAGCACTGCTACATAGTTCCCGGTCTCGGCGATGCGGGCGACCGTATATTCGGTACAAAGTAAGCTCTGCCGATCGGGATCGGTCGGTGATAAAAGGGAAAAAGAGCAGCGCGGATGCGTGCGGTGATTATCCTTTTTTCTAATAAACGCATAACTGTATATGCTCGTTTTGCAAATCAGCGCCCTTTGCTGCCTCACCTTGCGCGGCAGCAAAGGGCGCTTTTGTTTACCTCGCGCAGGCAAAAATCAGGGCAGCCCCGACCTTCGACCGGGGGCTGCCTTGTGACTTTTATCAAAATAAGTTTATAGGATTCAAGTACCCGGAATCAACGCGTCCGAAATCAACGCACGCGGGGGTCGTCCGTGCGCAGCACACCTCCGTGCTCGCGAATGAGGGATTTTATACCTTCGACCGAGCGAAGAAGATTTTTGTCTATGCGGGTCGGATTTATTTCGATCCCTTCATCTTCAAGACAGGCAAACAACTCAATAAATGCATAGGAGTCCATGATCCCGCTTTCGACAAGGTCGCATTCGGGATCAAACACTCGTTTGTCACCGCACAACTCATATAACAACGATTCGACATCTATCATAGCTCGGCGAGCCTCCTTCTGTCGGTCTTGCCGTTTGCGTTGACCGGGATACTGTCAATTTCCTCAACCACTTTGGGTATCATATAAAGCGGCAGCTTCTCGCTCAGCGAAAGTCGGACCTTTTCGGCGGTCAGTCCCTCTTCAAGCTTTACGAATGCTTTGATATAACCGACGCATCCGCCGCGGTACTTGGCGACGACCGCGCAATCGGTCACGCCTCTTATACTTAAAAGATTGTTTTCGATATCGCCGAGTTCAATGCGGTAGCCTTTATATTTGACCTGACTGTCTTTTCTTCCGCAACAGTAGATGTATCCGTCCTCTGTGTACCCAATGTCCCCGGTCCGAAAACAGTTTATGCCGTTTTCGGTGAAAAAACCGCCTTCATTTCCGCCGATGTATCCCGCGAAAACACTTTTGCCGCGCAGAACGATCTCCTCGTCTTCGATCGAGACCGAAACCGCCGATGTATCCGTCCTTCCGACGGGCAGCAGTTCTTTCGATAACATATCTTCGGTTATCGGGACGGCGGAGACGGCGCAGGTCGCCTCGGTCGGACCGTAGGCATTGATCAGCCTGCAGTCGGGAAAGCGTGAGAGCATTTTCCGCGCAACTTCTGTTTCAAGCCTCTCACCGCATAAAAACGCACATCTGAGTGCGGGAAAACCGCCCGCCGCAAAATGAGGGTCGGTCATACACAGTTTTAAAAATGTCGGCGTGACCGTAAGCATACCTATCCGCTCGGCTCTGACCGTTTCCAACACCGCTTCCGTGTTCATTGTCTCCTTGGGGGCGGCGACCAGTGTCAGACGATTTGAAAATGCAAAATATATATCCGCAACACTGAGATCAAACGAGAAACTCGCCTGATCGAGCACGCGGATCTTCGCTTTGCGCAGCTCATCCGCCCCGTCGATACGGTTGATCCAATTTATAAAGTTCAAAAGGTTGTCCCTTGATATCGGCACACCTTTCGGTTCACCGGTGCTCCCTGAGGTGTATATTATGTATGCGGTATCGCCCTCAAACTGCTTAGGTCTCCTGCGGCGGTACCGTTTTAACTCGCCGAGACCGACACATTCTATTCCGAAAATGTTTCCGTCGGTTTTAATGCCTTCTCCTATCGCAAGGCTGCACTTTGAAGACCTGATGATTCTGCGCAGCCTTTCCGAAGGCATTCCCGGTTCGATCGGTATGTAAGCCCGCCCCGCATACAGGCAGGCAAGAACGGCGGTATACGCTTCGATCGTCTTGGAACAAAACACCAAAACCGGCGCCGCTCCCTGACGGGATATCAGGTCGCCGCAGTATTCGATGTCGGAAAGGAGCTTGCCGTATGTTATCTCGCCCTGCGCCGTCTTGTAGGCGGGAGTATCAAACACGGTGTCGTCGGTATCCGATCGTAAAAACAGTTCCTTTATGTCATTCATACCGGCACCCCGCTCTCTCTGATCTCATCGGCGGGGATGAGGGAATAATCGTACATCACTTCCGAATGATTCCGAAGAACGGTCTCGCGCCGTATGAGCTCTCCGGACGCCCGATCGGTGACAAGCCGTATAACATTTGAAATGCGGTAGTATTTTTCGCCTTCGAGACTGTAATGATGATCCTCTTCGATCAATCTGTATCTGAATGGGAAAGGTCTTTCGCTCAGCAGCTCACCGCACAGGTCGCCGCCTTCGATGCGGACGAGCAGCTGGACCGATTGGTCTGTGTCGTTTCTGAATCGGTAGTCGAGATTATTATAGGTCACCGATGTGCCTGTCCCGAACGGAACGCGCCTTCGGTCGTCGGGGAAAAGAGCATCCGAGTGATGATACAGCTCGGTAACGGCTAACGGGCTGTTAAGAACAAGCCAATGGACCATATTTGCCATTTGGCAAAGCCCGCCGCCGTATTGCTCCGAAAAGCCTTTCCTTGTAATGGAAAGCCCTTTTTTGTACCCGTATTTTTTCTTCGTTCGTCCCACCGTGCGCCAGAATGAGAAGGTCTCGCCGGGCTTGATTATTATCCCGTTTATTTTCGCACAGGCGAGCTCGATATTTTTGACCTTGTTTTCCTGCAGACGCATATCCACGCCGACAAGTCTTCTGACAAGGACGGAGGCGTGAGACTTCACCATGTTCGGCAGCTCGTGTGACGGGTCTTTGGTTTTTGCAATCTTTTTGTTACTGAAAAAGTCGCGCACCCGTCGAAGAAAAATTTCTTTTTCCACCGATATCCGATAGCAAAACGGTGAGATCTCACAAAACAGTTTTCTTTTCATGCCGCATACTTCCTTTTAGAGCGATGCGTCGGACAAAAAATCCCCCTGCCGCGACGCACTGTCCGTATGATGCCCCCGAGAAAACAAATGTTTTATTTGCATACATAGATTATAGCATAGCCCGCTTGCATTTAACAGAATTATTTTTCGACATTTTTCGCGCTTGCCCGCTTGCAAGAGCGCGGTATGACTCACGGGTCGGGGAGGAGGGAACGGGGGAAGGGACAGGGAAAGGGACAGGAAAGGTGGGGCGGGGAAAAACGGCGGCATTAAAGGACCTGATATCACTTAACGGGTGAACCGCCGCGGAGGAATATATGATGCCGTCGGATCACAAACCCTACCTCTTGCCGCCGGAGGCATAGTTACTCGTTGTGTCGAAAAATGTCGAACGCCGCGGACGGGAGGGGGACAGACATATGCGCGCCTCGCTGAGGGCTTGACTCTGCCGCTCGCTCACTGCAACCTCTCCGCCGCCCGTCGGCGCACCCTGCGCGCCGACGGGCGGCGGTGGTTCTCCTTTTTCCTCCCGCTCCGTTTCCCGCGCATGGTGCGGGCACAGACAGGTGCGGACAAGAAGGAGTGTCGGGGCGCGGCAGACCAACCGGCGCACCGGGCGTACAGAACACGACGGACGCGCCTAGCACGACAGGTGCACCGAGCACGACGGGCGATCGTGCATGACATACGCGACAGGGTTAAAACCGAAACGGTCTGCGTCAGAATCGTATGGATAATGAAAATTATGTAAAAACCTTAAAAATTTTCCTTGACACTTGCATTTTGATGCTATATAATAATAAACTGCACAATAATAGGTTATTATGCGCTATTTATCCGCATAAATAGCATAAAATGCACTTTCACTCAGGTAAAATTCTGTGGAATACAGATAGAACCGCGGGTGTCGGGTATCGGGCAGGTCGTCAGCCGCCGTGTCCGCGATTCGTGTCTTCGGTCGTAATGGGAATGACCGGTGCAATTATATTAAGGAGTGATAAAAGGTCTATGGTGTCTAAGGTAAATGTAAAACCTGTGAAACTCGGACGGAACGAGAGAATGAGCTTCTCTAAGATCAATGAGGTCATCTCAACGCCCAACCTTATTGAAATTCAGAAGGACTCTTATCAGTGGTTCCTTGACGAGGGCCTGAAAGAGGTTTTTGAGGATATTTCCTCCATAACCGATTTTACCGGCAACCTTGTTCTCGACTTCATCAGCTACAGGCTGGATGATAAGCCGAAATACACCATTGCAGAATGTAAAGAGCGTGACGCCACATATTCGGCTCCTCTGAGAGTAGTCGCGCAGCTAAAGAATCTTGAAACCGGAGAGATCAAGGAGAACGAAGTCTTTATGGGCGATTTTCCGCTCATGACGGCGTCCGGTACATTTGTTATCAACGGCGCAGAGCGCGTCGTCGTTTCTCAGCTCGTCCGTTCCCCCGGCGTTTATTTCGACGGGAGCGAAAGAGATAAGTCCGGTAATATCCTCTATACTTCCACCATCATTCCTAACAGAGGCGCCTGGCTCGAATATGAAATAGACCAGAATGGCATCGTATATGTCCGTATAGATAAAAACAGAAAGCTTCCCGTTACCACCTTCATCCGCGCGCTCGGCGTGCAGTCGGATTTTGAGATATCGCAGCTCCTCGGCGAGGAGAGGAATCTTCTCCTCACTATGGAAAAGGATATCACAAAGAACACCGATGACGCCCTCATTGAGGTATACAAGAAGCTCCGTCCCGGCGAGCCCGCTACCATAGACGGCGCTCAGAGCTATTTGGATCAGCTCTTCTTTGACGACAGAAGATATGATCTTTCACGCGTCGGCAGATATAAGTACAACAGAAAGCTTGCCCTCTCCGGAAGACTTACGGGCAAGGTGCTTTCGCGTCCCGTTGCGGACCCCATGACCGGCGAGATAATTGCAGAGGTCGACAATGTTCCCGTAAGCCGCGAAAAGGCTCTTGAGCTCCAGAAGCGCGGCGTTAAAGAGGTTTATGTATCCACCGAGAATTCGGACGGAGAGACCTCCGAGATAAAGATACTTACCAACGGCATGGTCGATCTTGCCGACTTCGTGTCCGAGGATGTTGCGTCATATTGCCGCGGCGAGCTCGGCATCAAGGAAAACGTCAGCTTTGAGGTGCTGAAAGGCATACTTGAGAATACATCGTCCGACGATGAGATAAAAGCGGCGATCGCAGAAAACATCAATTCCGAAAAGGGCGCGAAGCTTTATCCCAAGCACATCACGAGCGACGATATCTTCGCCACCGTCAACTACTTCCTGGGACTTCCTTACGGTATTGGAAGCGTCGATGATATTGACCACCTCGGAAACCGCCGCATCCGCTCGGTAGGAGAGCTTCTCCAGAACCAGTTCAGAATAGGCTTTTCGAGAATGGAGCGCGGCATTCGCGAGAAAATGACGCTCCAGGCTCAGGATATCGACGCCATAACTCCGCAATCCCTCATAAATATCAGACCTGTGGTCGCGGCTATTAAGGAATTCTTCGGTTCCTCGCCGTTGTCACAGTTTATGGATCAGACCAACCCGCTTTCGGAGCTTACCCATAAGCGCCGTCTGTCGGCTCTCGGCCCCGGCGGTCTTTCCCGTGACAGAGCGGGATTCGAAGTCCGAGACGTTCACTACAGCCATTACGGCCGTATGTGTCCTATTGAGACTCCGGAAGGCCCGAATATAGGACTTATTTCTTACCTTGCAACATATGCGAAGATCAATGAATACGGCTTTATTGAAGCGCCGTTCCGAAAGGTCGATCCCGTGACCCACAGGGTCCTTGACGAGGTCATCTATATAACTGCGGACGAAGAGGATGAGTATGTCGTCGCTCAGGCGAACGAGCCGCTCAACGAAGACGGAACCTTCAAGAACGCAAAGGTCAATGCCCGTCACCTTGACAGATTTATGGAAGTCGAGGCGGATAAGGCTCAGCTGATGGATGTTTCGCCGAAGATGGTCGTATCGGTCGCCACCGCTATGATCCCGTTCCTTGAAAATGACGATACCAACCGTGCTCTGATGGGTTCGAACATGCAGAAGCAGGCGGTTCCGCTGCTCCGCACCGAGAGCCCGATAGTAGGTACCGGTATGGAATATAAGGCTGCGGTCGACTCGGGAGTCGTCGTGCTCGCAAAGAGAGCCGGAACAGTGGTCGCCGCAAGCGCCGATATGATAAAGATCAAGGCTGAAAACGGCGAGATAGACGAATACGAGCTTATAAAGTTCCTTCGTTCAAACCATGCGACCTGTATAAACCAGAAGCCCATTGTCGATGTCGGTCAAAAGGTCGAAAAGGACGAGGTCATTGCCGACGGTCCCGCGACCTGCAACGGCGAGATAAGCCTCGGCAGAAACGCGCTTATCGGTTTTATGACATGGGAAGGCTATAACTATGAGGACGCCGTCCTGCTGAACGAGCGTCTGGTCCGGGAGGATCTGTATACCTCCATTCACATTGAGGAGTTCGAGATCGACTCCCGTGACACCAAGCTTGGCCCCGAAGAGATCACCCGTGACATCCCCAATGTGGGCGAGGATGCCCTGAAGGATCTG
>CAUCSW010000013.1 GCA_958445555.1 uncultured Clostridia bacterium
AAGAAGTTGCCGCCCCTGCCGAAAGGATGGAAAAAATGAGAACACTGTCTAAAAATCAGAAATTGTTTTGTCGGTACTATTCCGTAACGAGGAGTCCCCGCGAAGCAGCGGGACTTGCGGGTTTCAAGAATCCCGCCCTCCAAGGAATCCTGCTGATGCAAAACAAACAGATACGGGAAGAGATAGCGAGGATCAACGCCGAAAAGGTTCCGAACGGGGAAGCGGCTGCGGGGCTCAGGAGGCTCGCCTTCGGGTCGATCGCGGACGCAATAAAGCTTATGATGACCGGCGGAGAAGGCCTCGACATCGATTCTCTCGATCTGTTCTGCGTGTCCGAGATCAAGATGCCGAAAGGCGGCGGAACGGAGATCAAATTCTTTGACCGCATAAAGGCTCTTGAGCGGCTTGCCGATATCGGAGACGGTTCTGACAGAAGTCTCTCGCCGTTTGTGGAAGCACTCAAAAAGGGTGCGGAAAGGCTCGGCGGCAGCAGCGAAGACGGCGACGGTGACGGATATGGAATTTAAGCCGTTTTCCGAAAAGCAGATGCGGGTGTTCTGTTGGTGGAACAAGAGCAGTCCTTACCGCGACTGCGATGCAATCATCTGCGACGGAGCCGTGAGAAGCGGAAAAACGCTTTCGATGTTTGTCTCTTTCATTGCCTGGGCGATGACCGAATTTGACGGCAAAGCATTTGCCGTCTGCGGCAAGACGGTATCTTCGGTCAGGCGAAATATCACAACCCCGATGGTGCCTATACTTTCCGAGATAGGCTTTGATGCGGAGCTTGCGGTCTCAAAGGGCATCCTCACCGTATCGGCGGGAAACAGAAAAAATCTGTTTTACCTGTTCGGCGGCAGAGATGAGGCATCAGCCTCTCTCATTCAGGGGATGACCCTCGCAGGCGTTCTTTTCGATGAAGTTGCGCTTATGCCGCGGTCGTTTGTTGAACAGGCGCTCGCGAGATGCAGTGTCGAAGGTTCCAAATTCTGGTTCAACTGCAATCCCGGGCATCCTTCTCATTGGTTTTACAACGAATGGATAAAGCGTGCTGCCGACAAGAACGCCTTGTATCTGCATTTTATGATGAACGAGAATCCCTCCCTTTCCCCCGAGATGCTTAAAAGGTATGAAAGTCTCTATGACGGTGCCTTTTACGAGCGTTATGTTCTCGGAAGATGGGTAGCGGGCGAGGGGCTTGTTTATCAGATGTTCGGAGAGGACTGCATGGGAGAGCCGGCGGGAGAATGCGACAAGTTTTACATCTCCTGCGATTACGGAACGGTCAATCCTTCTTCATTCGGACTCTGGGGTCAATACCGCGGTGTCTGGTACAGGATCGACGAATACTACTTTGACTCTCGCAAGGAGGGTGTCCAGCGGACCGATGAGGAGCACTATGAAGGACTTTGTCGGCTTGCCGGTGACAGGCGCATAACGGCGGTGATCTGTGATCCGTCGGCTGCATCCTTTATCGCCTGCATCAGAAAGCACGGCAGGTTCGTCACGGTTCCTGCGGTCAACGAGGTGACAGACGGCATCAGGCGGGTTTGTGACGCGCTCAAGAGCAGCAGGATAAAAATATCTCCGAAATGCAAAGCGTCGATAAAGGAGTTTTCGCTCTACCGATGGGATGAGTCGGCAAAAAAAGACGCGCCCAAGAAGGAGAACGATCACGCAATGGACGATATAAGGTATTTTGTATCCACTGCCCTTGCGCGCGAGCGGCGCGGTGTAATTGCCATAGCCGCAGAAAGACAAAAGGAGAACATTTAATGAAAACACAGAAAAAAAGCCGCGGTGAGCATTCGGGAGCTGCCGCTCTTACTGCGGCGACCAGACCCAAAGGCTTTATTTCGGTAAGGCGAAATCTTTCGGGCGCCGAATGTGCCCTTTATGACGAGCTGCGTTGGTCGGTACCTATGATAGATGCGGCGGTCAGAAAGATCGTAAGACTTATAGGCGGGTTTAAGATAACAAGCAGGTCCAAAGCGGTGGAAAAGGAGCTCAATGACTTTCTTGCCCACATCAAGGTAGGCTGCTCAGGTCAGGGGATCGACTGCTTCATTTCGGAGTATGCGGACAGTCTCCTTACCTACGGTACTGCGGTGGGTGAAATAGTCGTCGACGGAAGAACGGGCGGAATTTACGGATTATACAATGCGGACATAAAGGAGCTTGAGCTTTCCGAAAGCGAAAGCGGCATGGGTGTAAAACTCAGGGCAAGGGGCAGCAATACCGAAATCGACCGCCCCGATCTTATCACGGTATCGGCTCTCAATCCGAATTCCTCCTGCCCGCTCGGCAATTCGCTTTTGTCGGGACTGCCGTTTGTTTCGGGAGTGCTTATGAAAATATACGAATGCATAGGCACCAATTTCGACCGTCTCGGCAATCTGCGATTTTCGGTAACATACGACCCCAAGGACGGCGGCATGGACGGGGCGTTCGCCTCCGACCGCGCGGCGGAAATCGCGAAGGAATGGAGCGCTGCCATGAGCGATTCTTCCTCGGTCAAGGATTTTGTGGCGGTAGGAGATGTGAAGATAAAGGTCATAGGCGCCGACAATCAGATGATCGATACCGATGTCCCGGTAAGGCAGATGCTTGAACAGATCGTGGCGAAGTTCGGATTGCCTCCGTTTCTTTTGGGGCTCTGTTGGTCGACTACCGAGAGAATGGCGGAGCAGCAGACCGATCTTCTGACCACCGAGCTCTGGTACTATCGCAGCATTCTCACTCCCGTTATCGACAAGATATGCCGTGAGTACCTGAAAAGAGAAGGGCTTGAACAAAGCTTCACCGTTGAGTGGGACAGCATCTCGCTTCAGGACGAGGTCGAGGAAGCCCGCGCAAGGCTGATAAACGCTCAGGCAAAAGGCCTTGAGGCGGGATTGAAAGGAGAAGAGGAATGAAAAACGGACAGATCGAAGGGAGCGGCAGACCCACGGAGGAGCAGCTCAAAGAGATCAACAAGTTCACAAGGCGGGAATTCACCGCGGATGAGGTCTACTCATTTTCGGTAGTGCTTTGTGACAACGATGTCGACCGTGACCACGAAAGATTCACGGTCGAAGCACTTAAAGGAATGGCTGAGCTTTTCGTCGGAAAGACGGGGATTTCGGATCACTCCCACAGAAGCAGCGACCAGTGCGCGAGGATCTATTCCTGCGAGCTGGTCACCGACGACACAAAAAAGACGGTTTACGGCGAGCCTTATGTTGCCCTTAAAGCAAAGGCGTATATGCCGATAACCGAGAAAACGCGCGAGCTGATAACAGAGATCGACGCAGGCATAAAAAAGGAAGTCAGCGTCGGATGCTCGGTCGGCGGACGCAGGTGTACTGTTTGCGGGGGCGATCCTGCGGTATGCGGTCACAAAAAGGGCAGGTACTATCTGAAGAACGGAACAAAGACCCTTTGTGCGCACGAGCTGACCAAAGCGGTCGACGCTTACGAATGGTCTTTTGTAGCGGTTCCCGCCCAGCCCCGTGCAGGTGTGACTAAATCATTCGGTGCGTCAAGGGATATCGACGAGATAGTAAAATCTCTTGACTGCGGCAGCACGGAGCTCAACAGCAGAGAAGCGGTGGAGCTTTCGAAATACATCAGTCAGATGAATGAGAAATGCGATGCTGCGGAGGAATACATGGCGCTGCAAAAGCGCCGTGCGATCGGGAGCATATGCTCCTCTCTTACCGACGAGCAGGCAGCGGTCATCAAAGCCGCCTGTGACAGAATGACCCCGCACGAATTGTTCACGCTTTATCGTTCGGCCTTTATAGGCGACGAGACGCCTGTCCCGCAGCTTAAAAAAGCAGTGAAACGGGATGCCGGCAAAAAAGACAACAATAAAGAATTCATTATTTAACAACGGAGGAATAAACAATGTCATTTGATAACATAACACTCGAAAAAGGAATGTATGCAAACCCCGAAAAATCATTTTCTCAGGTGCTTGAGGAGCTTGATCCCAGCGCAAATTACCAGGGCACCGAGCTTGAGGGAATGGACGCATTTTCGCGTCAGCTCAAGCGTTTCAACATCAAGGTAGGCGGAGCTTCATCCGATCCCGTAAGCAAATTTTTCTCGACTTCGGCATCTGCCGCCCTCTTCCCCGAATATGTGTCAAGGGCGGTAAGACAGGGTGTTGAAGAAGCAAACCTGCTTCCCAACATCGTTGCGACCACCACAAAGATAAACAGTCTTGACTATCGCACCATTGCCTCGGTTCCGACCGCAAGCGACAAGTCGCTCAGCGATGTTGCCGAAGGTACAGCGATCCCCGAGACAAAGGTCGTCACTCAGGAGAGCCTTGTTCATCTCAGCAAGCGCGGAAGAATGCTTGTCGCTTCTTACGAAGCCATTAAGTTCCAGCGCCTTGACCTCTTCACCGTAACACTTCGCCAGATCGGTGCATACATAGCCAATCAGCAGTTTGCCGATGCGGTCAGCGTGCTCAAGGACGGCGACGGCAACACGAATCCCGCTGCGGTTATCAGTGCAGCAACCGAAGGCACCCTCACTTATGCGGATCTGCTCAACCTTTACAAGCAGATGGATCCGTATGAGATGAACACTCTCATCATGACCCCCGATATGCTCATAAAGCTGC
This sequence comes from uncultured Clostridia bacterium, assembly GCA_958445555.1. GTDB lineage: Bacteria > Bacillota > Clostridia > Oscillospirales > Acutalibacteraceae > RGIG7384. Next base: position 4,616 of record CAUCSW010000013.1, read on the forward strand.
TTTCCCTCGACGAATTCAAGAATCCGCTTGCCGGAATCAACTTCCAGGGCACAGGCAATGTCGGCAATCCTCTCGGAGCGAAGATCGTGAAGTCTTCGTCTGCCGTTGCCGACAGCATCATCGCTCTTGATAAGAAGTGCGCTCTCGAAATGGTCGTTGCCTCCGATGTCACGGTTGATTACGACCGTCTCATTGATCGCCAGCTTGAGCGTGCCGCAATAACCTCCACTGCGGGATTTGCAAAAATATTCACCGATGCTTCCAAGATCCTCAACATTTAACAGAGCGGAGGTCTCCATTTATGAACGGTTGTATAGACATAAACGGAGTGCTTGAAGTGTACCGTTCGCTTTCTGGCGAGAGCGAGCTTGACGGAAGGGCGGCAGTTCTCTGCCGCTCTGCCGCGGACACCCTTACCCGTCAAATGAAAAGCGACTGCGAATGTATGCAGGAAATGCCGCGGCTTTGCTATGCGGCGGGATGCCTTGCTTATTATCGGGGCGTTCTTGCGGAATCCGCGGGCGGTGTCGACAGCTTTAAGGCAGGAGATCTGACGGTAAGGTGCGGAGAAGAAACAGTTGAAGCCGCGCGCAAGCTCTATGTCGAAGCCTTTGCTTCGATAAGCGATCTGCTCTTCAACCGCAATTTTGCTTTCAGGAGGGCACAGGGGTGAATTCCGTTGAAAAAATAGCAAAGTCTCTTAAGCGGCACGGCAGAGATGTGACCGTAGATATGGTCTCATACAAAAAGAAGTGCCGCGCCGTGGTGGCTCCCCTAAGGTATAAGAATAAAATGTATCTGGAGGCAAATGTCACCATGCTCGGAATGAGGGACACGAGCCGTACACTGTATATCGGTCCCCCGGATATTGATTTTACCGAGAATTGGACAAGCATCACAATCGACGACGGGACATTCAAATACTCGGTTGCGCGCGCCGATATGATCTATTGCGGCAACAAGCCAGCGTTCATATGGGCGGTCCTCTTTGATCGGGAAAACTCGGTCAAATCATAAAAGCAAAGGACGGTAAAAAGCAATGGAAACAGTTTGCGATGCCCTTGAAACGATCACTTCCATAATCAGATCCGCCTTATCGGCGGAGGCAAAGGTATGTTATGAGTTTCCCGGAGGCGGTGAGCGGGCTCCCATATATCGCACGACGATCGCCACGGGAGTGAAAAAGGCTGCGGCTGCCTATGAAAAGCAGAGCGACGGCAGCATGAAGCTTCACAGATCGGTCACGGTCGAAGCCGTGATATGCGCTCCGAAGGCTGCCGCGGGCAACGGCGTGGTATATCTTCTCGACAAGATACTGACGGCGGTAATGGAAGCTGACGGAAAAACGCTCACTCTTGAGGGATTCTCTTCCTCGCCGATATCATACAGTACAGCTGTGGGAGCGTTGATCCTGCCCGCTTACATCACGGTAAAAATATAACACTTCCGATTTTCTCCGCATACGGATCGCGAAAATTGAGATCGGATGATCGGAGAAAAAGGGTCGCCGCCCGTCGGTGTGCAAAGAGTGCACCGGTGGGCGGCGTTTTGTTTGCCCGACGGCTGCATTTTGGCCGTCGGGCACTTTTTTCATCGAATCAAAGGATCCCTCACTTCTCATCACGCGCGTTTCCGATTCCGTCCTCCGTATTCCGCCGAATCGTTATTTATCCTTTGTGAGCAGCACGGTGTTCTGATAATACCATGCAAGTATCTCCTCATAACTGCTCCCCTGGGACGCCATATGCACCGCTCCGTACTGACTCATTCCGACGCCGTGTCCCCTTCCCCTCACCGTAAAGCAGAATTTTTCCTTTGTATATGTAAGGTCAAAATTTGCGCTTGCAAGTCCGAACGCCTTGCGCATTTCGCTGCCCTTGACCTCATGGCCGGCAAGCTTGTATTTGAGGACCGTCCCGGTCTTACTTCGCTCGGGCTCCGTCAGCCAATCCTTCGGCTCGCCGACAAGCGTTATGCCGAGATCCAAAGCCTTATCGGCAAACTCCTTTGATGTAAATGAAGGCGTCGAAAGGTAGTCGGGCGCAAGCAGATCCGAGCTGCTCTCGACCGATACCAAATAAGGATAATTACCGCCCCATACCGTCGATGCCTCCTCGGTCTTGCCCGATGAGACCGAATGATAGGCGGCAAGAATGGGTTCGCCGCCGAATGTCAGCAGCTTTCCTTTGACACTGTCCGTTACTTCTTCCAGCACGGTTCGGTTCTTTTCGTAATTCTTCTGCCACAGTGCGACCTGCTCGGTCTTTGATACATAGCACTGATCGGTCGAGGGATCCGAAGTGAGATCGTATTCGGCGCCCGATTTTCGTGCCGCCTCTCTTTTGTAGCAGGCAAATGTGTACGCAGCGACGGCTTGGGCGCGCAGCGCCTCTTTTTCGTTATCGGGAGACATTTCGCCCGCAAGCACCCCGATAACATAATCCCGTTCCTCTACCTTCTCCACCTTACCCGTTTTTGAGTCAAGCACCCTGAAGGTGCCGTCCGAGACAACCGTTTTTACGCTGCCGCCTCTTCGTTCGGTACCCGTATTTATTACTCTGAGCGGAGCTATCACCGCAGTGATTATAATTACCGCTATTATCAGTGAATAAATTCCTTTCATTTGCATAACCTCTTTTTATTTCGGCTCTCTTTTTCATACATACTCTGTTCGTCCCCGTATGCGAAAGACTCATCCGGGGGTAAAGGGTCATCCCTCACGGAAACGGATCGCCGCTTGCGGAAATATATTCCCCTCCGCGAAAGAAGCTTTCGGCGCAAAGTGCAGGACGGCAACGCGCCCGCTCCTGACATGCCCGCACCCGACAAACCGGCGCTTAACATATCCGCGTTTATCATACCCACACTTAATATACACATACTTAACACACCCGCTCTTATTGACATTTATTGCCCGAGGGGTTAAAATAGTGTTACGATGTTCACGGTAAGTAATTATGATGTTCACAATAATTATTATGCACGGGCTTATCCGATAATGCCGTCATATTCCCGAACACGGTACGGCATAAAAGGTTCGGCTTTCCCCTGCGGGACGGAGGTACTTAATTGAAGAACAGAGCTTCTGTTATCTGCTTTGCGTTTTCCGCCGCGGCGGTCACCGTAATGCGCATTTGTCAGCTTCTTTACACAATAGAAAACAACACCGGGTTTTACAAGGACGGTTATTCGTACTTTTCGATCATAAGTGCCGCGGCGCTGATAATTTCGGCAGCTGCCATTTCACTGTTTTCGTTCTTTGACCCCATATCGGTAAAGAGCACCCGCCGCGTCAAATCCTTTTCATCTGACAAAAACGGCAGTTCTTCATTCTCCGGTGACCTTGCCTGCCTTTTTGTGGCGGCGGGATTTTTGCTTCTTGCGGCGCACACGGTATCCTCGGGGGTCGATGAGGTCTCGGCGGTCGTGCGGCTGCTTTTAGAGCTCTCCGCGGTCGTCGGTTACGGTGCATTCGGATTCTTAGGCGTTATCGGAAAGCCCAGACCCGCGCTTCTGTCCGTTCTTTTTGTGCCGGTCTGGATCTCGGAGCTGATCACCCTGTTTGTAAGGTACAACGGTGTCGCAGCGGTTCCCGAGCGGACATATGACATACTTATGCTCTGTCTTTGCACTCTTTTTTCACTTTCATATGCGAAGCAGGTCAACTGGATCAACAAAGAACATTCATCAATAAGGTTCCGTATTTTCGGGCTCTACACCGCATTTATGTGCATTGTATCGACATTTCCGAGGTACTTTGTCATGCTGCTCGGCAGGGCGGATGTACTTCACGAGTCGGCGGTCAGCGAGCCCGTATTCCTTATTTTCGGAATTTTCTCGCTCATTACGGTCATAGGTGAGCTTAAGGGTGTCCCCGAAAAGACACAGGCCGAGTGACACTTCCGCTTTAACGACAAAATGCGGACGGCGCACCCTACGGCACTCAGTCGAGTGCCGTAGGGTGCGCCGTTTTTTTATTGTTTGCCGAAAGGAGGCAGCGCACGGGCTTGTTGTTATTATTACGACCGGGGCAGCGCCGCGATGCGCGCCGAAGGCGCGCATCAAACGGGCGCGGCGATGTATCGGCAACGATTTTGTCGCTGCCGATACAAAAAAAGGGGGCGGGCAGGCGTACCTGCTGTAGAGCAGGTACGCAACGAAATTTGCCCTTACGGGCAAGTGAAATCGCTTCGCGGTGAAATATTTGCTTCGCAAATGTGAAATGTCCGCTTGCGCGGACGTGGGCAAATTTCATTTCACATCGAGCAAGGCGAGATATTTCACAATGTGCGGTAGCACATTATTTCACGTTTTGCAAAAGCAAAACATTTCACTATATGCTTTTGTGCCTACAAAAGCAGCGCTTGTCAAGAAAAAAGGACGAAGAATTTTTGCAATTCTTCGTCCTTTTCCTGTTGGTAGGCGTTGTTCCATTGGATACTGCTCTATCGCATGCACCATCCCAGGCGCTCTTTTGCCTGCCCGCCGCCGTGCCCGTTTTTGCGCCCTCCTTCGGGAGGGCGCGCAGCGCTGCCCTCGGGCACCCGATCGATCAGCCGCCTGACAAAGTCCGAGCGAGCCCTGCCGCAAACAAGCGGCAGGGCTCGCTCACAAGCTGTCAAAAGACAAAAGCTCAACTCTGTGAGGGGTGAGCTTCTCTTCTTTTCGTACGGCAGATCATCAATCTTCCGATTGACAACTACGCTCGTTCAATTCATCCGTCCGGTCAATTCGCTTTATTCTTTTATTTGCTTATCGGTTTATTTATTTGCTTATCGCTTTATTGTTTATCGGTTCGGTTTATTGACCGATCGGTCTATCGGGTCCCTGAGCTGAACCGATTTCAAAATATTCAGACCCATTCCCTTAATAATGTTTTCCGCTTCCTTTACCCTCTCAAGACCTTTTATATGTTCGGGCGCATGGGCATCAAGTCCTATTATATAATCGTTGCCCACCTCAGCCGCCGTTTTTAAGAAGCTGACATTCGGATAATTTCTGGAAGAGCGGAATCCGAGCATATTGAATTCAAGCGGTATGTTCAACACCTTTGCGGTCTCACAAAGGCGTTTCATCTCGGTATGATAAAAATCGGGATCGCCGACGAAATTTATCATATCGGGATGAGCCAGATAGGTATACGCGCCCGTTTTTATTCCCTCGATAACCTCGTTGACATACTCTGTCAGAATTGAAGGATCATCGGTCGGCATTGTGGACCAATGTCCGCGCTCATTATCGGTGCAGTGCTGACCCAAGATGAGATATTCCGGTGAGAACGGTTTTATTCTCTCGATCATACTGTC
>CAUCSW010000014.1 GCA_958445555.1 uncultured Clostridia bacterium
TAGATACCGGGAAGGTCGACAACCGTAACGCCGTCATTCTTTTTCAGCTTGCCTTCCTTTTTTTCGACAGTAACTCCGGGCCAGTTACCGACAAACTGATTTGCGCCCGTAAGTGCGTTAAACAGTGTTGTTTTACCGCAGTTAGGGTTACCCGCAAGGGCGATTTTAATACTCATGCTTTCTTTCGTCTCCTTTGGTTAGTTTTAACTAACCCAGTGCTGAAAAACCACGAAAACTTAAACAACGGCCGAGATCATTCGACCTCGATCATTTCGGCATCCGCCTTACGAAGTGAGAGCTCATAGCCCCTGACGGTAACTTCGATCGGATCGCCGAGCGGTGCAACCTTACGGATATAAACATCGACACCCTTTGTGATGCCCATATCCATAATGCGGCGTTTTACCGCACCCGCGCCGCAGAGCTTGGTGACCTTTACGGTCTCCCCCACCTTTACCTCTCTAAGAGTTTTCATGCGCCTTTTCCCTCCGTTCAGATAAATATTCTCTGCGCCATCTCACGGCTGATCGCTACACGCGCTTCTTTAACATTGACTATAACGTTGCCGCCGATCGTGTTTATGACCGTGACGACGGCACCCGGCACGAATCCGAGATCCTCAAGGTGTTTTTTGACCTCGGGCGATCCCGATACGCGTTTTATTATGTTTTCTTCGCCCGGAGTTGCAAACACCAGCGGCATATTACATCGACATCCTTTCACGAAAAGCGGCTCTTATGTGAGCGGGCTCTTCGCGGTTAGCTCTTGCTAACCTTTTAGTATTATAGAACCGCGCCGAACTTTTGTCAATAGTTTTTTAAGGGTAATTTTCAATATTTTAGGGGTCCTCCGAAAGGGGAATCCGTGCGATTTTACCAAAGTCCCGGGATGAAGCGTGCGGCGCGCAGGGTGCGCCGCCGAGGCTGAGGCACGAGCGTTATGCGGGTGCGGCGCGCAGGGTGCGCCGCGTACGCGCCCGTGCGCCTTCGGCGCGTGGGCGCAATGAGATTATCGGTGGGGCGATTGCTTACGGCAGGCAGAGACAAGCCGCCCGTCGGCGCGCACATCCGTGCGCGGCGGTGGGCGGCGGCGGTCCGCCAATGCTCTTTTCCTGTTGGTTCCGCCGCGCAGAACCAAATTCGGCTGAAATCTAAAAATGAAAGCCGTAAATAAGCCCCGAGACACAGCAAAAGCGATGCCACGGGGCCGTTGATCTTTTTTCGGTCGGCTATTTTGATTGTTCCGACAGGTATTCATGTATGGATTTTGCGGCTTGCTTGCCCGCACCCATTGCAAGGATCACCGTCGCGGCGCCTGTAACTGCATCTCCGCCGGCGTATACTCCCGTTTTGGTCGTCATTAAGTTTTCGTCGACAACAAGGCAGCCTCTTGCGTTTGCTTCTATTCCGGTAGTGGTTGTGCGTATCAGCGGGTTGGGAGAGGTGCCTATTGCCATTATTGCGGCGTCCACATCAAGCACAAATTCAGATCCTTTTTTCGGGATCGGGCGGCGTCTGCCGGATGCATCCGGTTCGCCGAGCTCCATTTCAATGCACTCAATTCCGGTTATGACACCGTCATCGCCGTGAAGGATCCTCGTGGGGTTGCAGAGCAGTTTGAACTCGATGCCCTCCTCCATTGCGTGATGAACCTCTTCTTTTCGTGCAGGCATCTCATCAAGCGAACGCCTGTAAACGATATAGACATGCTCTGCACCGAGACGCTTTGCGCATCTTGCGGCATCCATAGCCACATTTCCGCCGCCGCAGACGGCAACGGCGCGAGCCTTGTGTATCGGCGTATCGTACTCGTCGCGGTATGCCTTCATCAGGTTGACCCTTGTCAGAAACTCGTTTGCCGAGTAAACGCCGACGCTGTCCTCACCCTCTATTCCGAGGAAGGACGGCAGACCTGCACCCGAGCCTATGAACACGGCTTTATACCCCATATCCATTATCTCATCGACCGACAGGACCTTACCGATCACCATATCGGTCATTATTTTTACACCGAGCTTTTTAAGTCCCTCGACCTCGGTCGCCACTATCTTCTTAGGCAGGCGGAATTCAGGAATGCCGTAGACCAACACTCCTCCCGCCGTATGGAATGCTTCAAACACGGTGACATCATATCCGAGCTTTGCAAGGTCGCCCGCGCAGGTGAGCCCCGAGGGTCCCGCCCCTATCACCGCTACCTTTATTCCGTTCGGCTTGACATCCGCCGTCTCTTCGGTTCCGTTTTTCATATGATAATCGGCGGCAAACCGTTCGAGTCTGCCTATTCCGACCGGTTCGCCCTTTATGCCTCGGACGCATCTGCCTTCACACTGGTTTTCCTGCGGGCAGACCCTGCCGCAAACTGCCGGCAGTGACGAATCCTCCGAGATCACGGAATATGCTCCCTCAAAATCTCCTTCGCGGATCTTAGCGATGAAATCGGGGATCTTTACCCCCACCGGGCATCCGCCGACACAGGGGCGGTTTTTGCAGCCGAGGCAGCGCCCCGCCTCTTTCACGGCCTCCGATTCACTGTATCCGAGGCACACTTCTTCAAAGTTTTTATTTCTTACATCGGGTGCCTGCTCAGACACGGGTGTTTTTTTCGGTGACATATCAGCCATTGTTATCATACCTCATCAATCGACATTCATGATCTCTTGCCTTTTGCTCATTCTCACGGTAGAAGCCGTTACGCTTCATAAGGCTATCGAAATCCACCTTGTGTCCGTCAAAGTCGGGCCCGTCAACACAGGCGAATTTTGTTTTCCCGTCCACGGTGACACGGCATCCGCCGCACATTCCCGTTCCGTCGATCATGATCGGATTCAGGCTGACAACGGTCTTTACTCCGTAAGGTTTTGTGGTAAGCGAAACAAACTTCATCATGGGGATAGGTCCTATTGCTATAACAAGGTCGTACTCCCCGTTTTCCAAAAGCTCCTTCAGGACATCGGTGACAAAGCCTTTCCTGCCATAGCTGCCGTCGTCAGTGGTAATAAAGAGTCTTGAGCATACCTTTTTCATTTCATCTTCAAGTATGACGATATCCTTATTTCTGAAGCCGGCTATAACATCGGTCTCAACCCCCATGGCGTGCAGTGCCTTTGCCTGGGGATAGGCAATCGCGCATCCCACGCCGCCGCCTATCACTATTGCTTTTTTTGCATTTCCGAACTCGGTAGGTCTGCCGAGCGGGCCGACAAAATCGGCAATGTAATCTCCTTTTGAGAGTGAAGCAAGCTGCTTTGTCGAGAATCCGACGATCTGGAAAATAATGCTGACAGTCCCTTTTTCGCGATCATAATCCGCTATTGTCAGCGGTATGCGCTCACCGAACTCGTCTACCCTGAATATTATAAACTGACCCGCCTGCGCCTTCGCGGCTATATAAGGCGCCTCTATTTCCATATATACGACATTGTCGTTCAAATACCGCTTTTCTGATATTCTGAACATTCTTACACTCCCTGTCAGATTTTTTCAAGTTTAGCGAAATTCGCCATTATCTTCTTTTCCCCTACATTGTCAAACAATATACGAAGCAGGGTGTCATTTCCCATAGGCTCAGCCGAAAGAACGACGCCTTCTCCGAATATTCCGTGCTTTACCCTTTCTCCCGCCGAGAAAGAAATCTTCTGTGCCGCGGGCTTCGGGGTATATCCGCCCGCATTTGTTCTGCCTGCGGTCTGATATAAAGAAGATCTTCCCGCCGTCCGATTACCGACGGTCGTGAAGCCTTCTCTGCCGCCGTTAACACCGTAACTGCCGCCGCTGCCGTATCCGCAGCCGTTTTCTCTGCCGTCTCGGCTGCCGCTATATCCGTCTCGGCTGCCGCTATATCCGCCTCGACTGCCGTAGCCGCTGCGGTCGCCGTATCCGCTGCGGTCGCTCCGATATCCGCTGCGGTTTCCCGCTGCGGAATAGGTGCGCCTATCCTCACCGTCGGAAAATTTTATCGACGCCCCGAACATTCCCGCTCCCATAACACTTGATGAGACCCTGCAAAGATCGGAAGGTATCTCCTCAAGAAAACGCGAGGGAAGGTTGCGGGTCGTCTGTCCGTATTCGAATCTTGTATATGCGTTTGTGATATAAAGTCGTTTTTTTGCTCTTGTTATGGCAACATATGCAAGTCGGCGCTCCTCTTCAAGCTCCTCCTTGCCTTCATATATGGATTGGGTGCCGGGAAATATTCCCTCCTCCATTCCGACAAGATATACATTGTTGAATTCAAGTCCTTTTGCCGAATGGACGGTCATCATAACGACGGCATCCGCCTCGGCGTCATAGCGGTCAATATCGCTGATAAGCGACACTTCCTCCAAAAATCCGGAAAGAGACGGGGCATCGTTTTCTATCTCATACTGCCTGATACTGTTTACAAGTTCGTGAATGTTATCGAGTCTTTCCTTGCCTTCCTCGCCCTCCGCGATAAGGGCGGTCTCATACCCGCTTTCCTTGATGACCGCTTCGCAAAGTTCGGTAACCGATGAGATCTCGGAAAGTTTGGTAAGCTCGTTTATGAGATCGCAAAATCTCCCGATCGCCGCTGCGGAGCGGGATATCTTGGGATGGTTCGGTGCATCGCACATAACTTCAAATACCGACTCACCTATGGCTGCGGATATCTCGGAGGCATCGGCAACCGTTTTTTCTCCTATTCCGCGTTTCGGCTCATTCACGATCCTTTTGAGTCTTATTGTATCGTTGTGATTGTTGATAAGCTGCAGATATGCAAGTATATCCTTGACCTCTTTACGGTCATAGAAGCGGAAGCCCCCGATTATCCTGTAGGGGATGCCCGCTCTTGAGAAATGATTTTCAAGCGCCCGCGATTGCGAATTTTTACGGTAAAGGACGGCGTTATCGGAAAAGCTGCCGCCGTTTCTGACATCGTCTTCTATTTTGTTCACAACATATTTTGCTTCGTCGCGGTCATCTTCCGCGGTATGGACATCTATTACCTCGCCCTTGCTTCCCGCGGTCCAGAGATTTTTGCCCTTTCTTTCGGTATTGTTTGCAATGACCGCGTTTGCGGCATCAAGTATCACACCCGTCGACCGATAGTTTTGCTCCAGTCTTATAACCCTACAGTCAGGATACTCATCCTCAAACTCAAGTATATTTCTTATGGTTGCGCCCCTGAAACGGTAAATGCTCTGATCGTCATCACCGACGACGCATATATTACCGTATTTTTTGGCGATCATATTGACGAAAACATACTGTGCCTGGTTGGTATCCTGATACTCGTCGACCATTATGTACTTGAATTTGTTGCGGTACTTTTCAAGTATATCGGGGGCGGCCTCAAACAACCTGACGGTATTGACTATAAGGTCGTCAAAGTCCATTGCGTCGGCATTTTTCAGCCTCGCGTTATACGCCTTATATATCTCGGATATCATTTTTTTGCGTTGGTCGTATCCTGCGGTTTTTTCATACTCCTCAGGCGTGATCAGCGAGTCCTTTGAGCGGCTGATCTCGTTCAGAACCGACTTTGAAGGGAGCATCTTTTCATCTATATCGAAGTCCTTATAGATCTCCTTCATCAGCTTTTTCTGATCATCGGTATCGTATATGGTGTAATGTGAGGTATAGCCTATGGCGGAGCCGTCTATCCTGAGTATCTTTGAACACACGGAATGGAAGGTTCCCGCATAAACATCGTTGCCGCGCGGACCGATCTTATTTACGATACGGCTCTTAAGTTCATTTGCCGCCTTGTTTGTAAAGGTTATTGCAAGGATATTATACGGCTCTATAGGATCGACCGCGACAAACGACGGCACTTCGGAAGACGCGCCGTTAATGTAATTCGACGCCACGACAGCCTCCGATGAGGTGACCGCGGGTGCGTCGGAGGAAAGGCAGGCGTTTCCGAAGCGTATCATATTCTCTATTCTGTTTACGAGAACCGTTGTTTTTCCGCTTCCCGCTCCCGCAAGGACAAGGACCGCGCCGTTTATCGCCTCCACGGCTTTGAATTGCATATCATTAAGGTTTGAAAACACCTTTCTGACTACATCTCTGCGCAGGTTTGAATAATCATGGTTTTCGGGCATTATTTACTCCTATCGGCAACATTATGTCTTATCAATGTTATGTAAACTTAAAACAGGTCGGATATCAGAAAACTCGGATCATTCCGACGCAAGCGGCTTTTCGTCTTCTACGGTTATCCTTCCGCGTAGCTTATCCAATGTCTTTTCGCCTATACCCGGCACCTCGGCAAGCTCATCCACCGAAGAAAAGCCTCCGTGCTGCTCGCGATACTCAATGATCGCCGCTGCCTTTTTCTCGCCTATACCGTCGAGCGTCTGCAGCTCCGCCGCATCGGCGGTATTTATATTTACCGGTTTATCGCTGACCGCATTACCGTCGCTGTCATAGCGCGGGTACATAAACAGCTCGCGCTGCAGAGAGGCGGTCTCCGCTATTCTTTCTTCGACCGTTTCGCCTATTCCCGAATAAACGAGCTTTGATTCATCGGATTTTTGCTTCAAAAAGAAGCCGAACGCCGCCACGCATATGACGGCGCAAACAGACAGTATGAGCCTCTCGGCCTTTGCTTTTTCATTTGCTCTTTTGTTTTCTCTGCCGGATCGATCTTTTTTGTCGGATTCCGCCGCTCCGTATGCTCTGCTTGTAACCGTTCCGTATGTTTTGTTTATGCCTGCCGCGTATGCTTTATCCGAGCCTGCCGGATATGTCTTGTCGGAGCGAGGGCGGTTTGTTTTGCCGCGGGTCGATCCGCTTTTACGCTTGTTCGCATTGTCGGTGCGGTCTTCCGTTTTAATATCTAAATCCACAGGCATATCAAAACTCACTCTCGGCCTTTTTCGGGCGGTTCATAAGTATTTTCAAAGCCTCCCGACAGTCGGCATTATTATACATGATCTCGTAGCATTCCCTGCATATCGGCATTTCCACGCCAAGCTTTTCGGCTACATCCACCGCTGCCGCAGCTGCATAATATCCTTCCACCGTTCCGACTTCCGAAAGTGCCTCCTTCGGGTCTTTTCCAGAGCCGACGAGTCTCCCGTATCTGCGGTTTCTCGAGTGCTCCGATGTGCAGGTAACGACAAGGTCGCCGAGTCCCGTAAGTCCCAAAAAAGTCGTCGGTCTGGCGCCCATGGCAACGCCGAGTCTTGTTATTTCGGCAAGTCCCCTTGTGACGAGTGCGGCTTTGGTGTTGTCCCCGCATCCGAGTCCGTCGATGATACCTGCGGCAACGGCTATTACATTCTTAAAAGCTCCTCCGAGTTCGGCTCCCACGACATCATCGTTTGTATATATACGGAGACTGTCGCACGAGAGCGCCGACTGGACTTCGCCTGCTGCCGTCATATCGGTTGACGATGCCACTATCGTCGAAGGTATTCCCCTTGCGACCTCTTCGGCGTGGGTGGGTCCCGAAAAAGTAACTACCCTCGCGGACGGCAATTCGGAAATGATGACCTGCGAGAGGCGGAGATCGCTCCCCTTTTCAAGTCCCTTTGCGACATTCACAATTATACCGTGATCGGTCGATCTTATCGAGGACGCGGTCTCTCTGATCGCAAACGAGGGGACGGCGAGGATCGTCATATCGGCGCCGTCAAGCTCGGACAGGTTATCTGTCACATATATATCCTGCGGCAATGTTATGCCCGGAAGCAGTTTGTCGTTTTTTCGGGTATTTCCGAGCTGCTCCGCTTCTTCTTTGAAGCAGGACCACATCTTAACACTGTTTCCCGCCTTTAGGGCGGTAACGGCAAGTGCCATTCCCCAGCCGCCGCAGCCGAGAACTGATATATTTGACACCTTCGCACACCTCGCTTATTTTTTGAAGGTAATCGGTTTTTCTTCCCTTTTGATAAGTCTTTTGATATTATCCTTATGCTTTATTATCACAAGCCCGCCTATAAGCGCGCCGAGCACCGTGACAATCGCGACATGCGCACAGGAAGTCCTATCGCAGAAGAGGAAGCCTATAAACGGGATGCTGAACGCTGCGGTGATCGAGCCCATTGAAATTATCCTTTTGGGAATGAAGAAGGCAATGAAGATCGCAAGGACGCACAAGAAAACTCTCCAGTCGCTGACTGCCAATATGCCGGCAACCGTGGCGACGCCTTTTCCGCCCTTAAATTCGAAAAAGAGCGGGAACATATGCCCTATCTCACATAAAAGTCCGCAAAACAGACCGCCTGTCACGGCATTCAGCCAATCCGCGCCGATACTGCTTCCGAGGACCGAAAAGGCGAGTCCGCCGCTATACGCCGCGGCAGCTCCCTTTGCCATATCGAGCACCAATGTAATTATTCCGGGCAGCAGTCCCATTGTGCGCGCCATATTGGTGGCACCGGCGTTTCCGCTTCCGTATTTTCTTATATCGCGTTTCATAAATATGCCCGATATTATTATTGCGAAGTTAAGGCTTCCCAAGGCGTATGAGCCTATTACCGCCGCAACGGCATATATTGTGCCGGGTGTCAAAATAAACATCTCCCCTTTTATGCCTTCCCGTCCCCACGCTCTCTGATTATAAATCTCACGGGTGTACCCTCAAGTCCGAATGTGGAGCGGATACAGTTTTCAAGATAGCGCTGATAAGAAAAGTGAAACAGCTCTTCACGATTGCAGAAGCAGACAAATGTAGGAGGATTTGTCGACGCCTGCGTTATATAGTATATTTTAAGTCGCTTTCCTTTATCCGTCGGCGGCTGAACGCGCGCCGTGGCGTCCGCAAGCACCTTATTGAGCATACCTGTGGCAATCCTCATTGAATTCTGCTCATTCACGAATTTCACGAGTTCAAAAAGTCTGTCCACCCGTTGTCCCGTCTTGGCGGATATAAAGATTATCGGCGCATACGGCATGAAAGAAAAGTCGTTCATCAATGACTTTCTCATACCGTCCATTGTTCTGCCGTCCTTCCCTTCGACGGCATCCCACTTATTGACGGCTATTATCGCCGCCTTGCCCGCTTCATGGGCAAGACCCGCGACCTTTGAGTCCTGATCGGTGAACCCTTCGGTCGCATCTATCATTATTACGCAGACCTTCGCCCTGTCTATTGCCATACGGGCTCTCAGTATACTGTATTTTTCTATTTCATCGGTGACCTTACTTTTTCGTCTCAGTCCCGCGGTATCTATAAAGTTATACTTCTGACCGTTTACCTTAACAAGAGTGTCTATGGCGTCTCTCGTTGTTCCCGCAACCGACGAAACAATGGAACGCTCCTCGCCCGATATATAGTTTATGAGTGACGATTTACCCGCATTCGGTTTTCCGATCACCGCAACATCGATAACCTCATCGTCTTCGGCGTTACAGTCGTCGGGTGGGAGATGTTCAAACACCGCGTCCAAAAGGTCGCCCGTTCCGTGACCGTGGACACTCGAAACGGGGATCGGGTCGCCCAATCCGAGATTATAAAACTCGTAAAGCTCGGCGGATACGGCACCCACCGAATCACATTTGTTTATGCAGAGCACAACGGGTTTTCCGCTTTTTCGGAGCATTGCGGCGATCTCCGCATCGGCTGCGGTAACGCCGGAGAGAATGTCACATACAAAAATAATGACATTTGCCGATTCAATGGCAAGCTCCGCCTGAGCCCGCATTTTGGAAAGTATCACATCGTCGGTCTTCGGTTCTATTCCGCCCGTGTCGACGAGCATTACTTTCCTTGCGCGCCATTCGGTGTCCGCAAAAATGCGGTCCCTTGTCACGCCGGGAGTATCATTGACTATGGAGAGCCGTTTTCCTATAAGTTTATTGAAAAGTGTGGACTTGCCGACATTCGGTCTGCCCACAACGGCAACGATCGCTTTTGCCACAACGGCACCTCCTCAGTTTTTAATATTCAGCAGGGCATCGACAAGG
>CAUCSW010000015.1 GCA_958445555.1 uncultured Clostridia bacterium
ATGTCCTGAATTTGCGGCAAGCTTAAGTCCTTTTACATAATGGTCTTCGGAGTGACGCTCCGAGATAAGCTCCCATGTGCGGTCTTTGCTGCCGTCGTCGACATAAAGAGCGAAACTGTCGGATGAGATCCGTCCCGAAACTATAAGCTCATTTAACAGTGAATCGATCCTGTCAAAAGTCACGGTCAGAACTTCCTGTTCATTATAGCAGGGAATAACTATCGCGAGTCTTACATTCATATTCGGTACTACTCCTTTTTTGGCGGCGTTATGCCGAACGCAGCGGTTTGCGGGCCCGCAAGGGGGAACGAATCGGACATGCGGGATCGACAGACCGATCCTACGGACAAAATCGCTCGGATGGGATCATTCGAACGGGATCGTCGGATGATATCTATCGAATCGTACCCGACAGACGAGACCCGACGGGCGAGCGTCCGCGAACGAAACCGACAAACGGGGCCGGACAAATGAAGCGGACAAAAAGGTCGGCATATGACATACGCCGGATAATATATACATATAATAACATATCCGAAACGGTTCTGCAATAACCGCCCGTCTAAAAAATACTTGTAAAGCGGGTCGCGAAATGCGGCGACATCCCGAGACCTGCGGCCTCCCCGACGGATCGTGAATATCTGCATCCCGCATCGTCACGAAACCACCCGCATTGTTCCGATATCACGGCAAAGGAGAGTCGAACACTGTCGAAAAACAAACTAAATGTAAAAAATACATTAAAATGTGTATGGACTTTTTAATAATGTCGTGTTATAATTTTATCATAATATGCCGTCTGTGCATAAAGCACGGCTGCCGACGGGATATTCGGCGGTGTTTTCAGATGTCGGAGGGTAAGCTTTTTCCCTTTTAAGTATTGAAAAACAGCGGCACTATTGCACATTTTAGGAGGAAAAGACTTTATGAAGAAAAAGATCGGCACCCAGACCTTCAGAGGCACTCCCGAGCAGGAAAAGCAGCTCAGAGCCGTCATTGAAGAAAACAAGTCCGATCCCAGTAAGCTTATTGCGGTCATGCAGGCGGCTCAGGATATCTACGGATATCTGCCGCTTGAGGTTCAGACCATGATAGCCGAGGGAATGGGAGTATCCGCCGAAAAGGTATACGGCGTTTCAACCTTTTACGCACAGTTCTCACTGGCGCCCAAGGGCAGATACAATATCTCGGTCTGCCTCGGTACGGCTTGCTATGTCAAGGGCTCGGGCGACCTATTTGATAAGCTTTCGGAAAAGCTCGGTATCGGTGCCGATGAGTGTACCGAAGACGGAAGATTTTCCCTTACTGCCTGCCGCTGCATAGGCGCCTGCGGCCTTGCGCCGGTTCTCACGGTCAATGATGAGGTCTACGGTCGTCTTACCGTTGACGACATAGACGATATCCTTGCAAAGTACAACTGATATTTTCGGTATGACCGACTAATTTATAAAGGAATAAGCCGTATGAAGATCGAAACTATTAGGAATATCCTGAATGCAGAGGTCATCTGCAACGGCGGCAACCTTGACAAAAATGTCTATTCCGCCTGCGGGAGCGATATGATGAGCGATGTGCTTGCCTATGTTAAGGATCAGGCGGTGCTGCTTACGGGACTGCTCAATCCTCAGGTGATCCGCACCGCGGAAATGATGGATATGTTGTGCGTTGTTTTCGTGCGGTCGAAGCGTCCCACTCCCGAAATGATCAGACTTGCCGAAGAAAGCGGGATCGTGCTGCTTGCGACCTCAAAAAGAATGTACGAGGCGTGCGGTATTCTGTACAGTAACGGTCTCGTGGGAAACAAGGTTAAGAATGTCTGAGTCGGTAACCTTTCGCTTTGATGTCGACGGGTCTGACTTTACTTCGGCGGGTCAGGCATCGGTACTCGTCAAGAAAAACCTCAGACAGATAGGTCTGTCTCCCGAAATAATCCGCCGTGTCTCGATAGCAATGTACGAAGGCGAAATAAATATGGTGATACACGCCGGAGGCGGTGTCGCCGAGGTCACGGTAGATGAAGATGCGGTCACGATCCGTCTTACGGATACGGGTCCCGGCATAAAGGACATTGAAAAGGCTATGCAGGAGGGATATTCCACCGCTTCCGATACCGTGCGTTCTCTCGGTTTCGGCGCAGGTATGGGATTGCCCAACATGAAGCGCTATACCGATACGATGGAGATAAGATCCGAAGTCGGCGTCGGTACCGATATCGTTATGACCGTTTTGATACGATGATATGAGTATCGGGATCCGGTAAGGGCTGCACTTGTCCGATTTGACCGTATTGACTGCTTTGTCGGATGGTGGTCCGATAATCCCGGTGCTGACATAAACCCGGAAAAACCGTTTCGGCAGGTGTACAGATGAATACTTACAAGCATTCGGTATATCACGATATATCTAAGTGCACGGGCTGCACGACCTGTCTTCGCCATTGCCCCACCGAAGCGATAAGAATAAAGAACGGCAGGGCGATAATCAACGAAGACAGATGCATAGACTGCGGAGAGTGCATAAGGGTCTGCCATTCAAAGGCGGCAAAAACGGTACATACAGACCTTGACAGACTGAACGATTTCAAATGGAAGATCGCGCTGCCCGCTCCCGCTCTTTACGGTCAGTTCGACAATCTCGATGATGTCGATTATGTGCTGGACGGATTGCTCAGAGTCGGATTCGATGATGTTTTCGAAGTCTCGGCGGCGGCTGAACTCGTTTCGGCATACACGAGACTGTACCTGAAGGATAAACGGGTAAAAAAGCCCGTAATCAGTTCGGCTTGCCCGGTGATAGTGAGGCTGATAGGTCTGCGATTCCCGTCGCTCGGTGAGCATATAATGCATATGCTTCCGCCGATGGAAATAGCCGCACATATGGCGAGAAGGGCGGCAAAGGAAAAACACCCGGAGCTTGATGACGGAGATATAGGCATATTCTTTATATCGCCATGCCCCGCAAAGGTGAGCTATGTCAATAACGGCTTCGCCGATTATAAAAGCGCGGTGGACTGCGTTATCCCGATAAGCGATATTTATTTTCGCCTGATCGCGGCAATGCGTCACGATGTGTCGGCAGACACCCTTTCCCATTCCGGTATGATAGGTATAGGCTGGGCTGTGACGGGCGGCGAGTCGACGGCGGTCTTTAACGACAACTACCTCGCGGCGGACGGGATCGACAACTGTATCCATGTTCTTGACCAGATAGAAAACGGAACGATGCCGAGCCTGGAGTTCATTGAGCTCAACGCCTGCGCGTGCGGCTGCGTCGGCGGAGTGTGTACGATACAGAACCCGTTCATAGCCAAAGCGAGACTTCAGGGACTCAGAAGGTACCTGCCGGTCTCCTGTAATTTTTTGAAAGACGGAGAGGGCACCGTCCCCGAGGACTGTATGTTTTCGGATTTGCCGTCCTACAGACCGATCTCGGTCTTCAGCGATAATTTTGTCGAGTCAATGCGTATGATGTCGGAGATCCAGCGGATAAGGGACACACTTCCCGGAATCGACTGCGGCTCCTGCGGGGCACCGACATGCCGTGCGTTTGCCGAGGATATCGTGAGAGGCAGCGGTACGGCGAGAGAGTGCCCGATACAAAGATACAGAAACGAATTCGGCAGTCAAGAGCAAGGCGGTGATACTGATGACGGTGAATGAACTTGCGGTGCGCTGCGGCTTTACGCCGATATCGGTGACCGACGGTGACAGAGAGGTCATCGGTGCGTATTGCGGCGATCTGCTGAGCTGGGTTATGGGCAGAGCAAAACAGGACTCCGCCTGGATAACGATAATGACCAATGTGAATGTTGCCGCAGTCGCATCATTGAGTGATGTCGCCTGCGTCATCATAGCCGAATCCGCAAAGCCGGACGAGCAGCTGACCGCAGCCGCTGCGGATAAAGGAATAAATATTCTTTCTTCGGACAGGACGGTTTACGAGACCGCGCTTGCCGTAGGAAATGTAATATGAACAAGCTGTATTACGATCTGCACATCCATTCCTGCCTTTCGCCCTGCGGAGACAATGAGTCGACACCCGACAGTATTGCGGGTATGGGCGAGCTTAACGGCCTTGGAATAATGGCGCTGACCGATCATAATACCGTGAAAAACTGCCCCGCCTTTTTTAAGGCAGCCGAGCGTCACGGCATCGTGCCCGTGGCGGGACTTGAACTTACGACCTCCGAGGATATACATATGGTGTGCCTTTTCGAGACACTTGAGGGTGCGCTTGATTTCGGAACGATCGTTGAAAACAGTCTCGTCAGGGTCAAAAACCGTGAGGATGTGTTCGGCAGCCAGCTCATCGTCGATGAATTCGACAGAGTCATAGGCAGGCAAGAGGATCTTTTGATAAACGCCACCGAGATCACTGTCGGTGATGTAAAAAGTAAAGTCGAGAGCTTCGGCGGAATAACCTATCCCGCGCACATAGACAGGGAAGCGGGAGGAATGGTCGCCGTGCTCGGCAGTGTCCCTGCCGAATACGGATTCTGCTTTGCCGAGCTGCACGACCGTAACCGTAAATCCGAATACGCCGCCCTTACGGGGATGCCCGAGCATCGTTTCCTTATCAGCTCGGACGCCCATGTTCTCTGGAACATAAAAGAGGCGGAGGATTATATAACCCTTGAGTGCGGCAACGATCCGTCAGAGGTGAGAA
Source organism: uncultured Clostridia bacterium (assembly GCA_958445555.1). Taxonomy (GTDB): domain Bacteria; phylum Bacillota; class Clostridia; order Oscillospirales; family Acutalibacteraceae; genus RGIG7384. Next base: position 4,666 of record CAUCSW010000015.1, read on the forward strand.
AAGCATTGTTCGATTACCTGAGGTGTAAAAAATGAAGGAACTGTCACTCAATATTCTTGATATAGCGGAAAATTCCTTCAAAGCCGCAGCAAAGCTTGTGGAAGTCATCATACGCGAGACCGATGAGACCTTGACCGTGACCGTTAAGGATGACGGAAAGGGTATGTCGCCGCAAACGGCTGCCGCGGTCACCGATCCGTTTTTCACCACCAGAACCACCAGAAAGGTGGGAATGGGAATACCTCTTTTCAAAATGGAGGCAGAGCAAACGGGCGGTCGGTTTTCCCTTGTATCAAGAAGTATTGAAGAGTATCCCGAGGATCACGGAACCGAGGTAACGGCACTCTTTTACAAAAATCATCTGGACTTTACCCCGCTCGGCGACATTGTCTCAACGGTAAAAACAATAGTCCAGGGTCACCCGGAGGTCGACTTTTCGTTTCGCCACGATATGCCGAAGGGCAGCGTCGAAATGGACACCCGCGAGCTGAAAGAGGTGCTCGGAACCGTCCCGCTCAACAACACGGAGGTGTTGTGCTGGATAGGCGAATACCTGACCGAACAGTATTCGGCGGTCGGGCGCTCTTAAAAACAAATCAATAACCTGAAAGGAAGAAATATATGAAATCATTGGCTGAATTACAGGCGATCAAAGAGAGGATGCAGAGCAAGGTCAACCTTCGCGAAGGCACGGGAGATGTCCGCGTTGTCGTCGGAATGGCGACCTGCGGTATTGCCGCCGGCGCACGTCCCGTTCTCAACACCCTCGTTGAAGAGGTCAACAGACTCGGAATTACCGATAAGGTAACCGTATCACAGACAGGCTGCATCGGCATTTGCCAATATGAGCCTATCGTCGAGGTCTATGAGGCAGGCAAGGACAAGGTCACCTATGTTAAGATGACCGCCGAAAAGGCAAAGAAGGTTGCCGAGCAGCACCTTAAGAACGGCAAGATAGTTTCAGAGTATGTCATAACCGAAACCAAGGCATAATTTTTGGAGGTTAAATATATGATTCGTGCACATGTTTTGATCTGCGGCGGTACGGGTTGTACCTCTTCGGGCAGTAAGGCGATCCAGGCTGCCTTCGCAGAGAGTATCGAAAGAAACGGTCTTGCCGATGAGGTCAAGATCGTACAGACCGGTTGCTTCGGCCTCTGCGCACTCGGTCCCGTCGTCATCGTTTATCCGGACGGAACCTTCTACAGCAGAGTCACGACCGACAATGTAGAAGAGATCGTAACGGAGCATCTCCTCAAGGGACGCGTTGTTGAGCATCTCGCCTACACCGACACGGGCGAAGACCATTCAAAGCCCACAAGCGAGATCTCACTCGGCGATACTGCGTTCTATAAATCCCAGCACCGCGTGGTTCTTCGTAACTGCGGTGTTATCGACCCCGAAAATATAGATGAGTATATCGCTATGGACGGATATGCTGCTCTTGGTAAGGTCCTCACCGAAATGACCCCCGAGGATGTTATAAAGTGCGTGACCGACTCCGGACTTCGCGGAAGAGGCGGCGGCGGATTCCCGACAGGCCGCAAATGGGCTCTCTGCGCCCCCAACAAGGCACCTCAAAAGTATGTCGTCTGCAACGCCGATGAAGGCGACCCGGGCGCATTTATGGATCGTTCGGTTCTTGAAGGCGACCCGCATTCGGTCATCGAAGCTATGGAGATCGCAGGTTATGCGATCGGCGCCACCAAGGGATATGTTTATGTCAGAGCCGAATATCCGATAGCCGTCAAGAGACTTCAGAAGGCAATAGATCAGGCCCGTGAATACGGACTCCTCGGAAAGAACATCTTCAATTCCGGCTTCGATTTCGATCTTGATATCCGCCTCGGCGCAGGTGCGTTCGTCTGCGGTGAAGAGACCGCTCTTATGACTTCGATCGAGGGTAACCGCGGCGAGCCCCGCCCGCGTCCTCCGTTCCCGGCAGTCAAGGGTCTTTACAATTCACCCACGGTCGAAAACAACGTTGAGACCTTCGCAAATATTCCTCAGATCATCCTTCGCGGTGCTGATTGGTTCGCTTCAATGGGTACCGAAAAGTCCAAGGGAACAAAGGTCTTTGCTCTCGGCGGTAAGATAAAGCATACCGGACTCGTGGAGATCCCGATGGGAACCACACTCCGTGAAATAATCGAAGATATCGGCGGCGGTATTCCGAACGGCAAGAAGTTCAAAGCCGCTCAGACCGGCGGTCCTTCGGGCGGTTGTATCCCCGCAAACCTTGTCGATGTTAAGGTTGACTACGATAACCTTATCGCAATGGGTTGTATGATGGGATCGGGCGGTCTCATCGTTATGGATGAGGACACCTGTATGGTCGATATGGCGAAGTTCTTCCTTGAATTCACGGTCGACGAATCCTGCGGAAAGTGCACTCCCTGCCGTGTGGGTATCAAGCGCCTTTATGAGATGCTTGATAAGATAACCAAGGGTCAGGGCACTCTTGAGGATATCGACAGAATGGAAGAGCTCTGCAATTACATAAAGGCAAACTCTCTCTGCGGACTCGGACAGACCGCGCCTAACCCGGTGCTCTCGACCCTGAAGTTCTTCCGCGATGAGTATGTCGCCCACGTTGTGGACAAAAAGTGCCCCGCGGGCGTCTGCAAGAATCTGCTTCAGTTCACCATCGATAAGGATAAGTGTATCGGATGCGGAATGTGCGCTAAGAACTGCCCTGCAGAAACGATCGTCAGAACGGATTATGTCGCACCCGGCCATAAACTCGCCTCATTTGAGATCATCAATGATAAGTGCGTGAAGTGCGGCGCTTGTATGTCCAATTGTAAGTTCAAAGCTATTTCGAAAATATAAGCGAGGAGTGAGATAAATGAGCGAAATGGTAAATCTTAAGATCAACGGCATTGCCGTCAGCGTACCGAAGGGCAGCACGATCCTCGAAGCCGCAAAGTCCGTCGGTATAGGCATTCCCACTCTTTGCTATATGAAAGACAGGAACGAAATAGGTGCCTGCCGTATCTGTATGGTAGAGGCCAACGAGGGAAGAGGCTTCAGAATGGTCGCCGCCTGCGTTTATCCCGTAAGCGAGGGAATGGAGGTCAAGACCGCAAGCAAGAAAAACCACACTTGAGCTGATACTCTCCACACATGACAGAAAGTGTCTCTCCTGCGTCCGCTCGGGAAACTGCGAGCTCCAGAAGCTCTGCTTTGAGTACGGCGTTGAAAACGAGGGTGTGTTCGACGGTGATAAACCCGTTTATGATATCGACGATTCGGCACCTCATATGATCCGCAACAATAATAAATGTATTCTCTGTCGCCGCTGCGTTGCCGCCTGCAATGAGCAGTTCGTTGCCGTTATAGGTCCCAACAACCGCGGTATAGATACAAACATAGGCTCTGTTATGGGTCTGAACCTTAACGAGACCGGTTGTATCTCCTGCGGACAGTGCATAGTAAACTGCCCGACCGGTGCCCTTTATGAAAAGGATGACACCGATAAGGTATGGGAAGCTCTCAACGATGACGAAAAGTATGTTGTCGTTCAGACCGCACCTGCAGTCAGAGCTGCCCTCGGTGAGGAATTCGGCATGCCAATCGGCACCCGCGTGACCGGCAAAATGGCAGCTGCCCTCAGAAGACTCGGCTTCGATAAGGTGTTCGACACCGATTATGGCGCCGATCTTACCATAATGGAGGAAGGCACCGAGTTCATCGACCGTCTCAAAAACGGCGGAAAGCTCCCAATGATAACCTCCTGCTCTCCGGGCTGGGTAAAATTCTGTGAAACATATCATCCCGAGTTTATTGAAAACCTTTCGTCCTGCAAGTCACCGCAGCAGATGTTCGGTGCGGTACTCAAGACCTACTATGCAGAGAAAAACGGCATAGATCCCGCTAAGATCTTCAGCGTTTCCGTTATGCCGTGTACCGCAAAGAAGTTTGAGATCGGCCGCGATGATGAGGCTGCGGCGGGATATCCCGACCTTGATGTCACCATTACCACGCGCGAGCTTGCCCGTATGATCAAACGAGCAGGTATTGATTTTTGCAATCTCCCCGATGAGGACTTTGATAATCCTCTCGGCGAATCAACCGGTGCAGGCGTTATATTCGGAACCAGCGGCGGTGTTATGGAGGCAGCTCTCCGTACCGTCAAGGAACTCCTTGAAAACAAACCGCTTGACAATGTTGACTTTACCGCCTGCCGCGGCACCGATCTTCCAATCAAGGAAGCGACCGTGAATGTCGCGGGCACCGATGTTAACATTGCAATATGCAGCGGAACGGGAGCGGCGCACGCTCTCCTCGAAATGGTCAAGAAGGGCCAAAAGAATTATCACTTCATCGAAATTATGGGTTGCCCCGGCGGATGTATCAACGGCGGCTGTCAGCCTATCGTTCCCGCATCGGTCCGCAATTTCACAGATGTAAAGGGACTCCGCTCCAAAGCTCTTTATGATGAGGATGCGGCGAAGAAGATCCGTAAGTCTCATGAGAACCCCATGATCAAGGAGCTCTACAGTGAGTACTTCGGCGAGCCCGGCAGCCATAAGGCACATCAGTGTCTGCACACATCTTATGTGGACAGATCAAAGTCAAAGATCAGATAGTCGGCAAACAAAAGAGTAAGAAGGGCTGCAAAAACGAGAGTTTTTGCAGCCCTTCGTGACATTACTTTTGCTATTTTCAGACGCAGGGAATAAGTATCATCCTGCCTTCGGTCAGCACATCCCCTTCAATGCCGTTTGCTTTCATTATACTGCTTACCGAGGTGTTGTACCTCTTCGCGATATCCCAGAGCCGCTCCTGACCGATACCGTAATATACCGCAAGCGCAAAGTTGCCGCTGAAACTCTTTTCCTTGTCTCCGTCAACGACGATATCTGTGACCGCCCTTACCGAATTATCGGCGAATACCCTGCATTTTACCGACATATCGGCGCGTATTTCGACCTTGTCGTTTCCCTGGAGGGTGAATGATGTGCCGCAAATGCATATTACCGTGTCGGCGGTAAAGCTTTCTCCGATCCCGTCACAGGGGAAGGAATATGAAAAATCGAGCGGCTTTTCAAAGAATACTGCCGTTCCGTCGCAGTCACACCCTATACTGGATACCGTCACCGTGCCGCTGATC
>CAUCSW010000016.1 GCA_958445555.1 uncultured Clostridia bacterium
CCGAGGCGAAGGTTTACAAGGTCGATCATCTGTCTGCGGAGCGAATAGGTTATTGCCGTATGGATCCTACCGTTCAGGAGTATTACACTCCCGTGTTTTCAAAACTCGGTGACGGTACTCCGGCGGTATATATAGACGCAAACAAAGGGACCGAGGGCACTATAACCGAATTGTTGTTCTTCAATAATTCAAATTCACTTATCAATCCGTTTGTAAATGAAGAAACGGGTCTCAACACCGAGACTTTGCGCTCGTCCATATCGTATTGCAGCGATTTTAATGACGACGGCATTTTGGAAATACCGAGAATAACAAGACTGCCCGACCCGCCCGCAAGTGTTGATAACGAGTCGGTCTATCTTACCGAATGGCTGCAGTTCGTCGGAGCAAATTACAGGGAAACGAAGGTCATAAGCTATGCGCTTATAGACTATACCGAAGGCTACAGTGTCACGGTGCCTGAGGAATGGGTCGGAAAGCTTTCGGTAAGAAAGAATCTTTCAAAGCGCGAGAGAGTGGTCTATTTTTATGATCCCGAATCCGAAAAGCCGACCGCGACCGAGATATTCAAGCTGAAACTGGTAGATAATGCGGATTGGAAGGATTCGGGTCTTTCCGAGCGCGGATACTTTGCTGCGGCAAATAATGCAAGGTTCACCGTTGCGATAAAGATAGAAAACGGTGCCGCCGCGAAGGTGGACGAAACTTATTTTTCAAAAAACATAAAGTTTATATCTTAGAGTACTGCCGAAAAACAAAGGCAGAGAAACAACAACCGCAAGTACAAGCAAAGGGAGAGAAAGATCTGAAATGAAGAGGGTATTGATCGTTGAGGACGAGCAGAATATTCGTGAGTTTGAAGTTATAAACCTCAGGCGGGCGGGTTTTGACACCGTTGAAGCGGACTGCGGTGAGATGGCATTGATGTATTTCGACTCGGAACCCGACACTTTCGATATAGCTCTTTTGGATATCTCAATGCCGGGAATGGACGGATTTGAGGTTTGTAAGCAACTCAGAAACAGAAGCCAGAGCCTCGGAATAATAATGCTGACCGCGCGCACGATGGAAAACGATAAGATCAGCGGTCTGTCGATAGGGGCGGACGATTACATAACCAAGCCTTTCAGTCCCACAGAGCTGATCGCGAGGGTGGATTCCCTCTACAGAAGGGTCAGCACGGTGAGAAAATACAGTGAACCCTATAAGACAGATGACGCCGCTCTGGGCGAGTTCAGACTGAATCCGCGAAAGCACGCCGTCATCAAAGGAAACACCTCTACCGAGCTTACGCAGGTGGAATATGAAATGCTTGAATATCTTTTCCAAAGACCCGATACAAAGGTCAAGCGCAGCGACATCCTTGATGCCGTGTGGGGGAAGAATTATGAGGGCGACGAAAAGGTCGTCGATGTCAATATGAGAAGACTTCGTATGAAGCTGGAGGATGATCCGTCCGAGCCTAAGCACCTTGTCACGGTGTGGGGCGTCGGATATATGTGGAAGACCTCGGATCAATAATCGGAAGGCTTCTCCGCCGCTTCTTACAACACGGACGGATGACAGACAGCTTACAGAACAGACTATCGGGATCGATTATAGAACGGACAACAGAAGACGGATAGCAGGAACCGAAAACAGGAGAAAGGAGGCAGAAGAGATGGCGTTGCCGTTGTTCAGAAACAGCATAGTAAAAAGGTGGACCGTCGGGGTACTGAGTATAGTGACATTGACGGTTTTTGCCGCTGCCGTCGCTTTATGCTTCTTTATAAGAGTCTACAACTATCGAGCTTTGGTGGCTGCCGTTCCCGAGTATGTTTCTTCTTTTGAGCAGCTCTCTCATGCAAATGCGGATGAGTACTGGAATACCGCGGTGAACCTCACCGAAAACTTTGAAAATATGGATAAGGTCAAGGTCACCGTTTTTAATTCAAACGGCATCGTCATTGCTTCTACCGATGGTTTTACCGAGTCGGTCGATGTCGAAGAACTGCCCGACTATGCAGCCGCCCTTACCGCGGAAAACGGCATGGGCTCCTGGCAGGGAAGAGATCCCGTGACGGGGGAGAGCATAGCCGCGACCACCGTGGCGGTCAAAAACTCTTCCGATACCCTGCTCGGCGCTTACCGGTATGTTGTGTCGTTGAGGGTCTTTAACGGCGCGATGATAAGGTATTACCTCGTTGTTGCGGGCGTGGGCGCGATAATGATAACCCTGGTTCTTATATCGGGACTTTATTTTGTTTCTTCAATAGTCAAGCCGGTCAGGCAGGTCACGGGTGTTGCGAGAAAGATAGCAATGGGCGATCTGTCCGCACGGCTTAAACCTAAAAGCAGCGATGAGATCGGTGAGCTTTGCGACGCAATAAACTATATGGCGTCGGAACTCGGAAAGACCGAAACACTGAAAAATGACTTTCTCTCTTCGGTGTCGCATGAACTGAGAACACCTCTTACCGCGATCCGCGGTTGGGGCGAGACCGTAAGTATGGCAATAGGCAGTGACGATGATACCGTAAGACGGGGCATCGATGTTATACTTTCCGAAACGGGCAGACTTTCAAATCTTGTCGAGGAGCTGCTCGACTTCTCAAGACTTCAGTCAGGCAGCTTCAAGGTCAATATGCAGCCGACCGATATATTGCCGGTCGTGGATGAGGCAGTCAATATGTATGAGGAGATCGCGCGTAAGCAGGGCATAACGATGACCTATTTTCCGCTTACCGTCTCGGTGTGCGTAAAGGCCGACCGCGACCGACTCAAGCAGGTGTTTATAAACATTATCGATAACGCCGTCAAGTATACCAATTCGGGCGGTCAGATAATCATTTCGGCGGTCATGGACGATAACTGCATAAGAATAATCGTTCAGGATACGGGCGTCGGGATCCCGAAGCGGGATGTCGACCATGTGAAGGAAAGATTTTATAAAGCCAATAAGACCGTTCGCGGATCCGATATCGGACTTGCCGTGGCGGATGAGATAATAAAGCAGCACAATGGATTACTGCTTGTCGAAAGCACCGAAAATGTCGGAACGGCGGTAACCGTCGTTCTCCCGATATTTGATGAAAACAAGCCGACCGAGGGCAACGCGGATGAAGCTGCAGCGAACAAATCCACGGCAGACAAATCCACGGCAGAGAAAACTGCGGGAGAAAAGACCGCGGCGGAGAAGAATAAAATCGACGAGAATAAGTCGGACGAAGACAAGACGGGCGTGGAAGATTTATCCGAAGAAGTATCGATTTTGAAGGATAAACCGTCAGTCCGAGAAGGAGAAAACCGTCAGTAAATGAAAAACAAAAACAAGTATACAAGTATAGGCGGTCAGGCGCTTATCGAAGGAATAATGATGAAGGGCCCCGAAAGGACCGAGATAGCGGTCCGTATGCCGAACGGGGAAATTGATCTGTTCGAGCTTAAAGAAAAGCACCTTAAAGACAAATGCAGCCTTTGGAGACTCCCCGTATTCAGGGGTGTTGCGGGGCTGATAGAATCACTTGCCACCGGCTATAAGGCGCTGATGATAAGCGCCGACAAATCGGGGTTTGCCGAGGAAGAAGACGGCGAAAATATGACCGAGAAGCAGAAAACGGCGTTCACCGCGATCGCGGGAACGGTCGGCAGTGTTCTCGGGGTGGTGCTTGCCGTGGTTCTGTTTATGCTGGTGCCCTCTTATTTGTTTGAACTTACCGATAAATACCTGACACTCGGATTTATGAGTGCACATAACCTTAAACCGTTATTTGAGGGCGTCATCAAAATAGCGGTCTATGTCGGATATCTTGCCGCGGTGTCGCTTATGAAGGATATAAGGCGGGTATTTATGTACCACGGAGCAGAGCACAAGACGATCTTTTGCTACGAAGCGGGTGAAGAGCTGACGGCGGAAAATGCACAAAAATACCGCCGTTTTCATCCCAGATGCGGAACATCGTTTCTGTTTCTTATGCTTGCGGTGAGCATACTTGTCACGAGTCTGTTGACCCTTGTGCTCCCCAATCGAGTTATCCATACCCAATACCTTTGGGTGCCGATAAAGATACTGCTTGTACCGCTTATGTGCGGACTCGGATATGAGCTTATCCGTTTCTGCGGCAAGCATGACAACCTCGCAACGCGCATAATCTCGGCACCGGGACTCTGGATGCAGCGCCTTACGACCAAGGAGCCCACTCTTGATATGCTTGAAGTTGCGGTTGCAGCACTGAAAGCGGTGATTCCGTCGAAAGGGGCGGACGGTGCCGTAACAGGCGCCGCAGGTACGGAGTCGGCGAAAACTTCTAAGGAGTCGACGGAGCTCCCGGATCCTGCGGGATCGGAGGAACTCTTTGATTCTGCGAAAACGGATGAGCTTTCGGGATCGCCGATACCCGATCCGATGTCGGAAAACGGGGTAGGCGAGACGGCAGTGGCAGAAACGGGATGTCCGTCGGATGAATGATATCGAAGGTTTTATAAAGGCGCGGCTGCGCGAGGCCGGTATTGAGTCTGCGGCGTTTGAGGCAAGGCAGCTTTCTTCCGCCTGCAAGAGCGAAGCGGAGGCACTTGATGCCGTAAAACGAAGGTGTGCGGGCGAACCGCTTCAGTACATTCTCGGCGAATGGGAGTTTTACGGTCTGCCTTTTGCGGTCGGAAAAGGGGTCCTTATTCCGAGACCCGATACAGAGATACTTGTAGATACCGCTTTGAAGGAAATTAAGAGACGAAAGGCTGCTGCAGGCGTAACCGTGAACAGAGGCAAAGCGGCTGCGGGAACCGAAGGGTGCGGCACGAAAAAGATCCGCCTGCTTGACCTTTGCTCGGGAAGCGGAGCGATAGCGGTGGCAATAAGTAAAAACGACGATGACACAGAGGTCACCGCAGTAGAGAAAAGCGACGAGGCCTTTTCATGGCTCATTCGAAATGTCGAGCTGAACAGAGCCTCGGTAAGATGCGTGAAGGGCGACATCTTTGATGATTCGCTGCTGACCGCAGCGGCCGATGACAAACCAGGCCGAAGGCGGGACTTAGGTTCGTGCCCGGGTTCGGGATCGTGCCCGTGCTTGGGTTCGGAATCGGTCGATAATGAACAATTCGACATTATTCTTTCAAATCCCCCTTATATTGCAAGCTCGGTGATACAGACACTGCAAAGAGAAGTCGGTTTTGAACCGCGGGAGGCGCTTGACGGCGGGTCCGACGGATTGGTATTTTATAAACGGATAGCCCGATTCTGGGCAGGCCGCTTATCCCGCGGCGGTATGCTTGCGGTCGAGATAGGCTACGACCAGTCGGCGGCGGTCACCGATATCTTTTACGGGGCGGGACTTGTCGATATCACCTGCATAAAGGACTATTCGGGCAATCCGCGCGTCATTTCGGGCAGAAAAAGCGGGACTTAACGATAAAACAACGGTTTAGGAAACCGCGCCTGGTCTTTTCCCCCTGCGGCGCCGCGCGACCCCTGCGGGGTCGCGCCAACGGGAACGAAACCTTGCGTGGATTCTGCACTTTCGCCAAATCGTGCGCAGCGTTGAAGCCCCCGCTCCCCGAAGGAGCGTTCCCGTTGCCTTGCGCGCTTTCGCGCGCCGCGGCGCCGCAGTTTTAAAAGCCCTTCGCCGAGAGGTAGGCAGACCCCCAAAAAGTAGCGACCGATTTCGGCAGCGCCCCGCCGTATAGGCGTTTTGATAGATGTGGCTTGTAAAAGCGAAGATTCGGCCGTTGTAGTAATTCTTCCCCCTGCACCGTGCGATAGGGTCACTCACTTTATATGAGCATATAAACAAAATCTTATATATAAATCCAGCATTAAGATCGGAGGAAATAAAAATGGCAGCAGCATCTGATAAGCAGAAAGCTTTGCAAACGGCATTGCAGCAGATCGAAAAGCAGTTCGGTCAGGGTGCCGTAATGAAGCTCGGCGAAAACACGAAAATGAATGTGGATCATATTTCCACGGGCTCCCTTTCACTTGATATGGCACTCGGAATCGGAGGCGTTCCTAAGGGCAGAATAGTGGAAATATACGGACCGGAGTCCTCCGGTAAAACGACAATCGCACTCCATATAGCCGCAGAGGCACAGAAAAAAGGCGGAGATGTGGCGTTTATAGATGTCGAGCACGCTCTTGACCCCGTGTATGCCGCAAATTTGGGCGTTGATATAAACTCCCTCCTGGTATCCCAGCCGGACACTGGTGAACAGGCGCTTGAGATCACTGAGGCACTTGTCCGCTCGGGCGCACTGGATGTTGTCGTTATCGACTCGGTTGCGGCACTTGTTCCCAAGGCCGAGATCGAGGGCGATATGGGTGATTCCCATGTCGGACTCCACGCAAGACTTATGTCTCAGGCTCTCCGCAAACTTACCGGCGCAATATCAAAGTCGGACTGTGTTGCGGTCTTCATAAACCAGCTCCGTGATAAGGTCGGCGTTGTTTACGGCTCTTCGGAGACCACGACCGGCGGCAGAGCGTTGAAATTTTATGCTTCGGTCCGCATAGATATAAGAAGAATAGAATCGATCAAGGTGAACGGCGAAGTCATAGGAAACCGCACCCGCGCAAAGATCGTCAAAAACAAGGTCGCACCTCCGTTCCGTGAGGCTGAATTTGATATTATGTACGGAAAGGGCATATCCCACGACGGTGAGCTCGTGGACCTCGGCGTGAAATATGAGGTCCTGAGAAGGTCGGGCGCGTGGTTCTATTGCGGGGACGAGAGGATCGGACAGGGACGCGATAATGCAAAGATATATATATCAGAGCATCCCGATTTTGCCGCAAAGATAGAAGCCCAAATAATCGAGAAGATGAAGGGACAGAACAACCTTACCGCAGCAAGAGCGGACAGAGCGGGAGAGCCTGCCGAGACCGCACCCGTCAATGCGTCGGTGAACGAGACTGCAGCCAAAACCGAAGATGTAGGTGCAAATGCCGCATCCGCCGCAAAGGAAACCGCGAAAAAGGCACCTAAAGAGTCGAAAGTCAATATAGATATATCGGTTGACGATTGATGTGTAAAGCCCGACACGGCAATATCGGACGATATTCGGTGACCGGTACCGGTATGTTACATACAAAACGGTCACACCGTATATGTATATGAGGAAGGTCAAATGAGAGTAACCGATCTGAAAACCAGACGAAAGCGGCTTATTGCGGTGATAATAGATCCCGCTCCGGATAAGGAATATTTCGGATTTGAGGCGGACAATACGACCGGAATGCCGCTTATAGATGCTACCCTCTGCGCCGAAAGGGCGGTCGATGTGGGCGATGTATATACCGAGTCCGAGCTTTTTGAGCTGATAGACGAATCGTTTTATCGTCGGGCATATTCAAGGGCGATCTGGTATTTGTCGAGATCGGATTGCTCACGGAAAGAGTTGTTTTCTAAGCTTGTAAGGGCGTTCCCCGAGGAGGCGGTCGCGCGCGTGTGCGACAGGGCGGAGGAGCTCGGGCTCATAGATGATGAGCGTTATGCCGCCCGCCTTGCAGAAAACTATCTTACAAATAAAAGCATAGCCGCAAGAAAGGCGGAAATGCTTATGGTCGGTAAAGGTATAGACCGCGAGAGTGCCCGTACGGCACTTGATGAAATAGAGGTCGACAATGTGGCGACGATATGCTCGTTGATCGAAAAAAAGTACCGCAGCCGTATGGATGACAGAGCGGGTGTCGAAAAGACGGCGGCGGCACTCGCAAGGAGAGGGTTTTCCTTCTCCGATATACGCGAGGCGATAAAAAAGTATAATGATGAAGCGGAGCTGACTGAGGATTAGTATGGCAAAAATATCAATGGTGTCGTTGGGGTGCCCCAAGAATCTTGTCGATGCCGAAATGATGCTGGAAGCACTGAAGAACGACGGCTATGAGATAACCCCTTATGAGAATGAGGCTGATGTAATAATCGTAAATACCTGCGGCTTTATAGAGGATGCCAAGCGTGAAGCGATAGAAAATATCCTTGAATGCGCAAACTATAAGACCGAAGGCAACCTTAAAGCGCTTGTCGTCACAGGTTGTCTTGCCGAAAGGTACCGCGATGAGATCGCCGAACAGTTCCCCGAGGTCGACGCAGTCGTGGGCATTGGGAAAAACGGCAATATATCCGAAATAGTAAAAAAGCGTTGGACGGAGAAAAGGGCAGATATTACGGCAAAAAGACAGAGCTTGATATCTGTGCGCCCCGTATGGTGTCTACTCCGCGCTACACCGCATACATAAAGATAGCCGAGGGATGCAGTAACTGCTGCACCTATTGCGCCATACCCGCTATCAGAGGACGATTCCGCTCACGCCCCGTGGAGAGCATAGTTAAAGAGGCTCAAAAACTTGCCGCGAACGGGGTAAAAGAATTGATCGTCATAGCTCAGGATACGACAAGGTACGGTGAGGATATATACGGCGAGCAGAGACTGCCCGAGCTGCTTAGCAAGCTTTGCGGGATCGACGGGATCGAGTGGATACGCACGCTTTATACCTATCCCGACAGAATAGATGATAAACTCATAAATACGGTGGCGCGCGAGCCGAAGCTCTGTAAGTATTTTGATATCCCGATACAACACTGCAACGAAACCGTGCTGCGCCGAATGAACCGCAAGGGAGACAGGAAAAGTCTTACCGCGCTGATGGAAAAGATCCGCGCGGCAATACCCAATGTCACCTTAAGGACCACCCTAATAACGGGGTTCCCCGGCGAGACCGAGGAGCAGTTCTGCGAGCTCTGTGAGTTTGTGAATGAGGTAAAGTTCGACAGACTCGGTTGTTTCCCTTATTCTCCCGAAGAAGGAACTCCGGCGGCTGATTATCCGGATCAGATCGATGATCAGGTAAAATCAGATCGGGCCGAAAACATAATGAACGATCAGTTGCGTATAGTAAATGAAAAGAACGAGGCAAAGATCGGCAGCACGGTAAAGGTGCTTGTCGAACGCTATGACAATTATATCAAGTGCTGGTTCGGAAGGAGCGAGGCCGATGCTCCGGATATTGACGGCAAGGTCTTCTTTATGTCGTCAAAGGAACTCACAGTCGGTGATTTTCAGAATGTCACGGTCAACGACACTATAGAATACGATCTGCTCGGGGAGGCGACCGAATGAACATTCCGAATAAACTGACAGTGGCAAGGATCATCGCAACGCCCGTCTTTATGGCGACAATGATGATAGACTTTCCTTACAGGTATTTGGTCTCGCTGATCCTTTTCGCAGCGGCTGCCGTTACCGATTTTATCGACGGCAGAATGGCACGCAGCCGCAATATCGTAACCAACTTCGGAAAATTTCTGGACCCCCTTGCCGATAAAATGCTGACAACGGCGGCCTTTCTCGGATTTGCCGCGACAGGCGTCGGCATGGGAATGACAATAATACTTTTCATAACCCTTTTCAGAGAGTTCCTCGTATCATCGCTGAGACTTGTCACCGTGTCGAGTGACGGCAGGGTAGTGGCGGCAAACATTTGGGGAAAGGCCAAAACCGTTGCGCAGATGGTCTCAATATTCCTGGGACTTCTTGTCAAGGCACTGGCGGAGCAGGGCGCAATAGGCGCCGACACCGAAGAGGTGCTTCTT
>CAUCSW010000017.1 GCA_958445555.1 uncultured Clostridia bacterium
AACGGGGCTAACGGTCGCCGCAAAGGTCATATCAGAGCAAAAGACACGCTCGCCCGCCTTCAGACCCGCAAGTTTTACGGCGAGGTGAAGGGCGGCGGTACCCGAAGAAAGTGCAACGGCATTTTTCACACCGATAAGTTCTCTTGCCATTCTTTCGGATTCGTCGATATTCTTTCCCACGGTCGACATCCAGTTAGTGTTGTAGGCTTCGGTTACATATTTAAGCTCATCACCGTGCATGGTGGGCGAGGAAAGCCACACCTTTTGTTCAAACGGTTTTATATCCATAAATCACGCCTCACAATAAATGAATACTTAATATCTCATCACATTTTACCATTGCGGAATACGCTTGTCAACCGTTCGCCGCAGCGACGGTCCGATTATTCGAATACAGGCGCGGCGGGCGGCACCGAACCTCGATTATCCGCGCATAGGCGTAACCGTTTAACATTTTGTAAACAACCGTTGTTTTGCTTGAACAGAGTGAGACTTTTTGGTAAAATGATTTTATAGGGTGTAGGACTTTGCTCTAACATTGTTCGGCACGATATAATCGTTTCAAAAAAGAGCATTTAAAAGGCAGGCAGCGGTAATGAATGACAAAAACGATCCGATCGGCGAGCAGCAGCGCCGTCAGCGCGAATTAATAGAGCTCAAAAGAGCGAAATCGGGCGAGACTGCGGCGTCGGGACCCGACACAGTCGAAAGGGCGCCCCTCACGGCAAAGGAAAAAATCAGCAATATATGGTTCTATTATAAGTACTATATAATATTCGTTCCGCTGATCGTATTTACGCTGGCCGTATTCTTCGCCCAATGTGTCAACAAGCCGAAGTACGATTACACGGTATTACTTAATTCGACCCAATTCGTCTCGGATGAGGATTCCGAAAGGTTCAGCGAATATCTTCAATCGATCGGCGAAGATGTAAACGGAGACGGAAAAGTCACCGTGAATGTCATAAATTGCAGCAGAAATCAATACAGCGGGAACGCGCAGACCACAAATGCCCGCGCTCAGAAATTCCTTGTTGAGATCGCGGGCGGAGATGCCCGTATCATAGTTGTGAACAAAGAGATATTCGATCAGTTTAATACCGAAGATCTTATGCTTTGGACCGATCATTTTTCCCTGCCCGACATGGAGGGTAAGGCGCTTGATTGCGATAACACCACACTTGAGTGCTTGAGTGAGTACAAGGAAAAATATTACCTGTGTTACCGTTTGAGCGACAGTTACGACACGCCGGATGCGAGGCTGTTTGAGACTCTTGTTTCGAAAGTAAGAACCGACGAATAGGTCAGTATCGCAGGTTGTCGTTCGTACCGGCAAATTTTTATTGAACGGTTCGAGCGAATGTGTTATATTTATATGAGTGGCAGATTGCAACCGTAATTGACGGTATTCCTACCTAACAAAGGATTGATAGTAATGAACGAACCGATCGTCGAAAAGAAAAAGCGCGTTTTCAGCGCGATTCAACCGAGCGGTATGCTCACCCTCGGAAATTATCTCGGGGCTCTTAAAAACTGGGTCGCCATGACCGAGGAGTTCGACTGTATTTTCGCGGTCGCGGACCTTCACGCCATAACCGTGCGTCAGGATCCCGCAAAATTCCGCGCTCAGATCTACTCGACCGCTGCTCTTTTGTCGGCACTCGGGCTCGATCCCGAAAAGAACATTCTTTTCATTCAGTCACACATTGCCGCTCACTCTCAGCTTGCCTGGGTGCTTGACTGCTACACCCAGTTCGGTGAGCTTTCAAGGATGACCCAATTCAAGGACAAGTCCCAAAAGCACGCCGACAATGTGAATGCAGGTCTGTTTACGTATCCCTCTCTGATGGCTGCGGATATTCTTCTTTACAACTCGGACCTTGTACCGGTAGGTGCCGATCAAAAGCAGCATCTTGAAATAACGAGGGATATAGCGCTGAGATTCAACGGCATTTACGGTAATGTTTTCACAGTTCCCGAGCCGTATATTCCGAAAGCGGGTGCAAGGGTAATGTCCCTGCAGGATCCGACCAGGAAGATGTCGAAATCCGATGAGAATATCAACGCCTGGGTAGCGATCCTTGACAAGCCCGAAGACATAATGCGCAAATTCAAGCGCGCCGTGACCGACTCGGATTCAAAAGTGTGCGTCGGAGACGGCAAGGACGGCATTAACAACCTGATAACCATCTACTCGGCCGTAACGGGCAGGACCCCCGAAGAGATCACCGCCGAATTCGAAGGCAAGGGCTACGGAGATTTTAAAGCGGCAGTCGGCGAGGCGGTCATTGAGGAACTGCGTCCCATAAGAGAAAGATACGAGCGCATAATCGCCGACAAGGGCGAGCTTGATCGCATTTACAAGGAAGGCGCCGAAAAGGCATCAAGAATAGCATATAAGACATTGTCGAAGGTAATGAAAAAGGTCGGCTTCGTGCCGCCCGCAAGGTGAGGTATCACTGTGTTTGACCGACTTTACGGCAACAGAAGATTCAAAGAAAGTCTTTCCGAGCTGATCATGAACGGGAAGCTCCCGCAGTCGCTGATAATCGAAGGTGAAAAAGGAACGGGGCGTCACATTGCGGCGGGATATGCTGCGGCAGCTGCCGTTTGCGGCTGCGACAATCCTCCCTGCCTTCAGTGCAACGACTGTCGTCTTGCTATGAAACTTCAGCATCCCGACATCAGGGTGTTCACGCCCGAAAAAAAAGTGTTTCCGGTAGAGCTCGCCAGAAGTGTGAGATCGTATGCATACATCAAGCCCATGACCGCAAGGACCGGCGTATCGGTTCTTGAACGATGCGATCCCATGACCGTTGAGGCGCAGAATGCACTTCTGAAGGTTCTTGAAGAGCCTCCCGAGGCGGCAATGTTTATTCTTCTGACCGAAAATTCCGACTCTTTTCTTCCGACCGTATTGTCAAGGTGCACGGTACTGACGCTGGAGCCCGTGACGGAGGAGGAAGCGTTTTCGTGCCTTTCATCGTACGGGAAATACAGTGATGATGAGATATATCGCGCGGTCGCGGTCGCGGAGGGGAATATCGGAAGGGCGCTCTCAGCTTTGGAAGGCGGAAAGGATTACGAATACAGATCGATATCCGATGACATATTCACCGCGTTTTCGGAAAACGACGCACCTGCCCTGCTACGTCTTGCATACAAAGCAGAAAAGTGCGGCGATCCCGAGGCGGTGATCAGGTCGTTATGCGAGCGCCTGCATTTTGCGCTGCGCGATGCCGCAACCGACAAAGACGGCGAAGCAGAGGCAAATTATTCGGCTGCGTTTGATGCCGCCGTCTCGGCGGCGGATGCGCTGAGGTCGAACAGCAACCGCCAGCTGGTGCTCAACATTCTGTGCAGCCGTCTCGGCAAAGCGGCAGGGCGCTGACCGTCCAACGGCATACCGGTGTGATGCGATATAACCGTACAATGCGACAAGGTCTTGCGGCACGGTATTGCCGTGCAATGCGGTACGGTCGTGCAGTGCGGTACGGTCGTGTGACGCGTTATTATCATACAAAATCACCGGATCCGTCGGCGTTATAAATCACGGTCGGCGCGGTCCTTATACATATTACAAAGGAGAAAGTATTTAATGGCAGAGGTTATCGGAATCAAGTTCCGTGAAGACGGAAGAGTATACAGTTTCGAAGCAAACGGCATTATCCTTGCCGAAGGCGATCGTGCGATAGTCGAAACATCGCGGGGCATCGAATGCGGAACTGTTGCAAAGTCCAACTTTATTCAGGACGATGCAGAGATCTCAAAGCCCCTGAAGCCGGTGTTAAGAGCGGCTACAGAGGATGATCTCAAAAGGGTCGCCCAGAATAAAGAAAAGGAAAAAAGGGCATTTTCCGTATGTGAGCAGAAGATCGCCGCACGCAAGCTTGATATGAAGCTTGTCGACGCCGAAGTGTCATTCGACGGCTCAAAGACCGTTTTTTGTTTCACTGCTGACGGAAGGGTGGATTTCAGAGAGCTTGTAAAGGATCTCGCCTCGGCGCTGCACACAAGGATAGAGCTGCGCCAGATAGGCGTCAGAGACGAAGCAAAGATGCTCGGCGGTCTCGGAATCTGCGGTCAGCCTCTCTGTTGCTCAAGGTTTCTTGACGATTTTCAACCCGTATCGATCAAAATGGCAAAGGAGCAGGGGCTCTCGCTCAATCCCGTTAAAATATCGGGTATGTGCGGCAGGCTCATGTGTTGTCTTAAATACGAGCACGAGGCTTACGAGTACCTTATAGGGCTTACACCTAAGGTGGGTTCTCAAGTCATAACAAGCGAGGGTCGCGGTGTCGTCACTGATGTCAATCTTCTTACCGGTATGCTGAGTGTACGGGTGGGCGACGAAAGTGCCGCCCCGATAAAGGTCCACAGAGACGATGTAAAGCCGATAAGAAAGCACTGCGGAAAGTGTGCCGCCGAAGGTGCGGCAGCCGCAAAGTCTTCGTCAGAAAGCGACGACCGTGACGAGGAATAGCCGCACGCTGAGCGACACGCCGCATTGAATCGGCGGTGTCGGGGGTATTCGGACAGAAACAAGCAAATAAAAAAACAGTGGAAAATCGGAACGGTATGTGATATACTTCACATTGTATCGTAAACTTGTATTAAACGGAGTGTTAACAAATGAAGAAAATGATCGCGGCATTGTCCGCTCTGCTTATCATCGCAGCTTCACTCTCGGGTTGTATGTCAACCGCCCAGACTATTTCGGAAAACGGTGCGGCGGCATACATATCGGTAAAGTGCGAAAAGGAAGTCACCCTCGCCGCGGACAAGGACGGCAAGGTATTGCTTGCCTCTTACAAGAATTCAACCGACTCATCGTCGGTGGCTGTCCAAAAATCGGAGACCGAGTTTGACGGCATTGAATTTACCGGAAAAACATATCAGGAGGGCATAAAAGCCATCATCTCCAAGCTCGGCGACAAAAAGCTCGTCATTACAATAAAGGCGGGCGGAGTAACCACCGATGCTGCGAAAGAGGCACTCGGCAGTGTTAAAAAGGAAGTTCCCGAGCTTGTGAAGGAGCTTACGGATGTCACGGTAACCTTTGTTGAAAAGGGCGAAGGAAGCAATCAAGACAAGACCACCGAGCTTTTCAAAAAGAGTGCCGACACTTCGTCGGATGCTTCATCCGACACTTCATCAAAAGCGGAATAACGGTTTGATCCGCTTCTTTATCGGGCAGTCATCTGCTTTCTATATCACTTGCATTCGGCCGGGTCGATAAAGAGTCCCGCGCGGTCCCGCTGCATGGTATCTTTTCGCAAGGCATACGCTCGGCTCACCGCGGTTTGACTTATTAATATATTTCGATTAAGTGCGGCTTACTTTATCGGTCGCATCGAATTATGTGCTATTGTACCCCGCAGGGGTCGGCGAATTGATTGCCGACCCCTGCGGGGTCTTTGCTGTTCCGATTTTCAGAGTCTCGGTCGGCAGGCAGAAAGGGTGGAAATTAAGGCGGCGCCGCGATGCGCGCCGAAGGCGCGCATCAAACGGGGGCACGGCGGGCGGCGTGAGCCGCCGTGTCGGTGCCGCCCCGAGACTTAGGGGCGGCTCGGCAATATGAACCATACCGCCGTGCCCCCGTTTCGCGCCCTCCTGAGGGAGGGCGCGCGGCGCCGCAGAGTGCCGCTTTCCACCCTGTTACCCCGTTCTGTCTCCCCCTCTCTGCCGCGTTACTTTGGCGATTTTTCAAAAATATAAAGTGAGAATAAATGAGAAAACGAAAGAAAACAAGAGAATACAAGAGAATTAAAAGAACAGATTAAAATTCGGGCGAAAAAGTGTTGACATCGCGTGCCCGGCGTGGTATCATACTAAGGCTGAATTTATTTATATCGGAGGAAAAGACAATGTCAACTTATATGGCAAAATCAAGTGACATCGAGCGCAAGTGGTATGTCATCGATGCTGCAGGCAAGCCGGTAGGTAAGGTTGCCGTTGCCGCGGCGGATATTCTTCGCGGAAAAAACAAACCCACCTTCACCCCTCATGTTGATTGCGGCGATCATGTCATAATCGTCAACTGCGAGCAGGCAGTTCTCACCGGCAAGAAGCTGGAGAAGAAGGTTTATTACAGACACAGCGGTTACATCGGCGGTCTTAAGGCCACCAAGGCAGGCACCATGATGAATGAAGAGCCCGAGAAGGTTCTTGAGCTTGCCGTCAAGGGAATGATTCCCGACAACACCATCGGCAGACAGGCACTTACCCGTCTGCGCGTCTACAAGGGTGCAGAGCACAACCATGCCGCTCAGAAGCCCGAAGTCGTAGAACTTTAATAGGTAGCATTTAACCGATGTTTGAAGAAAAAGATTACTTTTACGGCACCGGCCGCAGAAAAAGCTCAGTAGCCCGTGTCCGTGTATATAACGGAACCGGCAAGATCACTATTAATGACCGCGACATTGACGATTACTTCGGTCTTGAGACCCTCAAGCTGATCGTCCGTCAGCCCCTTGCCCTCACCGGCAACGATGCTAAGTTCGATATCGTTTGCCGCGTTGCAGGCGGCGGTGTTACCGGTCAGGCAGGCGCTATCCGCCACGGCCTTTCCCGTGCTCTTCTTCAGTATGATGAGTCTCTCCGCCTCGTTCTCAAGAAAGCAGGTCTCCTGACCCGCGATCCGAGAATGAAAGAGAGAAAGAAGTACGGTCTCAAAGGCGCCCGTCGTGCACCTCAGTTCTCAAAAAGATAATTACTTTACCCTTGCAGTCCCGAATGATCATTCTTTCGGGACTTTTTTGTTTTTTTACCGCTGCGGTGGGAATACTGAATTTATCATCGGATCGCACCGCAGCAAATTATAGGCCGTGAAATAAGGAGGAAAAGCATTCCATGTGTACAGCAGTGACTTATAAAACAAAGGACCTGTATTTCGGGAGGACGCTCGATTATGAATTCTCATACGGAGAAGAGGTAGTGATATCTCCGAGAAAGTATCCGTTCTCCTTTACAAACGGAAAGAAATATCAGACTCACAATGCCATTATAGGTACGGCGCACATTGCCGACGGCTACCCTCTTTACTACGATGCCGTAAACGAAAAGGGGCTTTGCGCTGCGGGTCTCAATTTTGTGGGTAATGCGGTATACTCGGAGGGTCGGGAGCCTGTGAGGTGTGTAGCGCAGTACGAGTTCATTCCGTGGATCCTCGGC
Source organism: uncultured Clostridia bacterium (assembly GCA_958445555.1). GTDB lineage: Bacteria > Bacillota > Clostridia > Oscillospirales > Acutalibacteraceae > RGIG7384. The sequence goes on from CAUCSW010000017.1 coordinate 7,174, forward strand.
ATCTGCGATTCCGTGGCAGACGCAATAAATCTGTTGAAAGGCACCGACATAGTCGGCATCCCTTTCGGCGAGCATCTCCCCGTCGCCCTACTGCACTGGATCATTGCTGATCGACACCGTTCGATAACCGTTGAGTCGGTAGCGGACGGGTTAAAAATCTACGATAATCCCGTGGGTGTGCTTACCAACAATCCGCCCTTTGACATTCAGCTTTTCAATCTCAACAACTATATGTCCGTCTCACCCAAAGCTCCCGAGAACCGTTTTTCGGATAAGCTCGATCTTAACATATACAGCAGAGGTATGGGAGGAATTGGGTTGCCCGGTGACCTTTCCTCAGCATCAAGATTTGTGAGGGCCTCCTTTGTCAAGATGAACTCTGTCTCGGATGACACCGAGACGGGAAGTGTCGGGCAGTTTTTCCATATACTCGGTTCTGTTGAGCAGCCGCGGGGATGCTGCGAGGTTGACGGAAAACACGAGATAACCGTATACACCTGTTGTTTCAATGCGGATAAAGGTATTTATTATTACACCACATATAAAAATCACAGAATATCGGCAGTTGATATGCACAAAGAGAACCTTGAAAGTGACAGGCTCATAAGGTATCCGCATACCGACGGCGAGCAGATAAACTATCTAAATTGATCATCGATCTGCGATGTAACTTTTTTAAGAGAAAATTTCACTCCCGCAAAAAATGCTCTTGCGCTGTATATGCACCTTGTTGTATTATATAGTTACGATAACACGATCGTGTTGTTTCGGCTCCGCTTATTACGGATCGAAAGGCAGGGCAGCCTCTTGATCTGCCGCCGTTTTCGACCGTAACTGCGCTGGTATGATTTTCGGGAGGTATGTAAAATGTTCTGCAGAAATTGCGGGAAGCAGCTCGCGGACGAAGCAAAGTTTTGCGATGCCTGCGGCACACCCACGGGAGACGCTCCGATCGCCAAGGCGGAAAGCGCCCCCAATCCTATGTTCAAGAACTTTACCGATTCTTTTCTCGGTATGTTCTCTGAAAACATCGTAAAGGTCTCGGTAAAAGAAGCATCATCCAAGACACTTGAATGGATACTCTTCGCCGCGGCTTATTCACTGGCATTTGCTCTTTCGCTCAAGATCGGATTATGGGATTTTAACAAGCCCGTATTTATTCTTTCTCTTCTGCTCGGATCGCTGCTGATATTCTCAAGAATAGGCGGTCTGTTCATTTCTTCAAAGTTTATATTCAGAAAGAATACGGGATTTTTCGAAGTCGCAAATATGACATCATATTCATATCTGCCTGTTGCGGTGATAACGCTTGCAGCAGTACTTCTCTCCCTCATCTGGGCGCCGCTCGGCATTTTCTCGATGCTTATTGCGTTCACGGTAAGAACCGTTCTCTGCTACGCCGGATTCAGCAAGCTTGATAAGTTTGAAAAAACGCCCCTTTTCGCCTACATAACCGGAATTGCAATTTCTCTTGTTGTGTCGGGTCTGTTCATCTATCTCTTTGTTCTGATCCTCAACCCCGCCGAGTATCTTGTTCAGATGATCACCAAATCCATTATCGGCGACATCGGCATGGACGACATTATGGGTGGATTTATGTTCTGATAAATATCTCCCGCAACACTGTCATCGGATGACACAGTACAATAGTAAAGCGCTGCCCTGCTCCCGTTTGACGGGAGCAGGGCAGCGCTTTGCTTTTTTGCTTTTTGCGCGGGTCGCCGTTGTGGGTGCAGGCTATGGCTA
>CAUCSW010000018.1 GCA_958445555.1 uncultured Clostridia bacterium
ATCTTGGTCGCGCGTTCGATGTCTTTGGACGCAGCGGTCGAAATGTCTCCGTTGCAAAGCTCTTCGGCTATTCTGCCTCCAAGAAGCATTACGATCTCCTCGGTCATCTCGTTTTTGTATCTTGAGAACTTATCCTCCTCAGGAAGAGCGATCGTCATTCCGAGGGCTCTGCCGCGCGGAATGATCGTTATGGCATGGATCTCATCCTGAGTCGGGAGATAATAACCGGTTATAGCGTGACCTGCCTCATGATATGCAGTGTTGCGCTTTTCCTTGTCCTTGAGTACCCAGCTCTTCTTTTCGGGTCCTGCTATGACCTTCAAGGTAGCCTCTTCTATATGATCGTGGGTGATGGACTTCTTGCCCTCTCTCGCGGCAAGAAGCGCCGCCTCGTTAAGGAGGTTTTCAAGATCCGCACCCGTGAATCCCGCAGTCGACTGCGCAATGGTCTTGAGGTCGACATCGGGAGCAAGCGGCTTGCCGCGCGAATGGACCTTAAGGATCTCTTCTCTTCCTTTGACATCGGGATAATTCACCGTTATCTGACGATCGAATCTGCCCGGTCTGAGCAATGCTTTATCAAGAATATCGGGACGGTTTGTCGCCGCGATCACGATAACGCCCTCGTTTTTACCGAAGCCGTCCATTTCCACAAGCAGCTGATTGAGTGTCTGCTCGCGTTCGTCGTGTCCGCCGCCGAGTCCCGCGCCGCGCTGCCTTCCGACGGCGTCTATCTCGTCGATGAATATAATAGCGGGGGCTGCTTTTTTGGCTTGGTCAAACAGGTCTCTTACACGCGATGCGCCGACGCCGACAAACATTTCGACGAAATCGGAACCCGATATTGAGAAGAAGGGCACCCCTGCTTCTCCGGCAACGGCTCTTGCAAGCAGTGTCTTACCCGTTCCCGGAGGGCCCACGAGCAATACACCTTTAGGTATTCTTGCACCCAGATCATTGAACTTTTTGGGATCCTTGAGAAAATCGACGAGCTCCTGCATTTCTTCCTTTTCTTCATCGGCACCCGCCACATCGGCAAATGTAGTCTTTCTGCCGTCCTCACCGGACTTGCGTGCTTTTATCTTTCCGAAGCCGAGTGCGCGGTCTCCGCCTGCGGCATCGCCCATACGCCTCATAAATATGACTATGAGAACTATCATAATTATCAGCATAACGGCGCTCGGTATGATATTTACCAGCCACGAAAGTCCGCTGCCGCTCTTGTAGTCATATTTTATGATCTTATCGGGATTGCCGCTGTTCTCGGCATTATTCTGTTCGATAAAATCAGACATATCTTCAACAAACAGACTCGGCGACGCGACACTGTAAGTGTAGGTCTTGCCGTCCGCCCTCAGAACATATTTGAGCTCGCCTGAGTAGAGATTGAGAGAATACTCCGAAACGCCGTTGCTCTTTATAAGGTCGACGATCTCATAGTATTTCTTTCCCTGCCTGCTTGTTCCGATCTGCGAAACAAGGAACATCGCCGTTATCAGCACTATCGGGATGCCGATATAAAGCAGTAAATTCTTAATGTTTTTCTTCACGAGGTCTGTCTCCTTTTATTTTTCGTAAACCTGTCTTTTGAGTACACCCAAATACGGCAGGTTTCTGTACTTTTCCGCATAATCGAGTCCGTATCCCACAACGAACTCATCCGGGATTGTCGCGCCGACATAATCAACGCATATATCCGCCTTTCTTCTTGCGGGCTTATCAAGGAAGGTGCAGATCTTTACTTCCGCGGCGCCCCTTTTGAGAAAGACATTTTTAACATTGTAAAGTGTCACGCCGGAATCGACGATATCCTCAACAACGAGAATGTTCTTGCCCTTTATGTCTATGCTGAGATCTTTAAGGATCTGAACCATTCCGGTAGACTCCGTAGCGTTTCCGTAAGATGATACCACCATAAAATCTATTGAACAGTCAAGATCTATGTTCCTTATAAGGTCGGAGAAAAACACAACGCAGCCTTTAAGTATTCCGACTGCAATGAGATCCTTGCCCTTATAGTCCTCGGTTATTTTTTTGCCGAGAGATCTGCAGATCTCGCTTATCTGCTCCTCATCAAGAAGAACCTTTTCGATATTTTCGTTAATCACCCTTAATCTACTCCTCCGATATTTGCGCGACAAGCACCTGCTTTGTCGCAGCCCCTACCGCGACTCTTTCGTCCGCAGCATCGCCGCAGACGGCCGCGATTCCCCTGTCGTCCTCAATAATGCGTATACCGTTTCTCTCGGTCACCGGGATCTTAAGCTCACAGAAGAGCTTTTTAAGGCTCTTTGTGCATCCCCTGCCCGCGGGTCTCACGGTATCTCCCTCTTTTCGGGATCTTATTTTCACCGCGCCTGATATTTTATCACAATCCAAAGCGGTAAACAATAACTTTTTGTGAACTTTACAAAACCGATAAAAGCTTTCGGCGGACATCACCGAAAACAACACATTTTCGCTGCGGAATACCGCCCCTTCATTGTCGTCCGTCGATGCCGACGACAGGTTGTTCTCGGGACCCGTCTCCGAGGTGCAGGCCTTTTCAAGACGGCGGGCGGATTCTGCAAGCTCGTTTATATTGAGCATAATTTCTTCTGCCTTCGCCGCCGCGTCCTCCGGATGCGAAAATGTCAACAGACCGTGACTCACCGTTGCGAAACAATTACCGTGGAAATTCAATCTGCCGCCGCCCGTCAGGCAAAGACGGTATATACCCTCTGCGGTTTTTCTGTCAGGCGTTGTTCCGCAGCGATCCTTTACGGCGGATATTATTACCCGCTTTGAAAGTGCGGGGTCGCCCTTTCCGAGAGCCGCTGCATCAAATCCTTTTTTGCCGACGGAAGCATCTTTTTCAAAAAGCTTCGCCGCATTTTCAATAAACCTTCTGTCCTCGGCAAGGGTCATACAACCCTCTTCAACGCCGAGCGAGACCCGAGGATTTATTTCTTTCATCAGCGGCACTATATTGTGCCTTATAAAGTTTCTTTTGTATTCATCGGTCAGATTGGTGGAGTCGACCCGAAATTCAAGCCCTCTGCTGCGGCAAAAGCCTTCGGTGTCCTCCCTTGTGCAGTAAATCAGCGGACGGATCATCCTTCCTCTTACCGGCGGTATTCCGGTAAGTCCCGCCAATCCCGTTCCTCTGCAAAGATTGAGTATCACCGTTTCGAGGTTATCATCGGCGGTATGCGCGGTTGCGATCCTTCCGGTTGCTCTGCGGTTAAGAAAATCATATCTGATCTCACGCGCCGCAAGCTCGGTACCTATCTTACGCTTTTTTGCTTCCGACGGCACATCTATGCGCTCGGCGACAAACTCTACTCCGAGACTCTCGCACAAAGCGCGGCAAAATTCCTCATCCTCATCCGCCTCTTTTCCCCTTATCATATGATTCAGGTGAGCGGCATAAAGGCGGTATCCGTATTCCCGTTTGAGTTCCGACAAAGCCGCAAGCAGAGCGGTTGAATCGGCGCCGCCCGAGAGTGCGACGGTAACGGAATCGCAATCAAGCATACCGTATTCGTCGGCAGCCCTTCTCAGCTTATCAATCATTTCTGAATACTTCCACAGAACTGAATTTCGTAAACTCGCCGTCCCAGTGCAGGGGGACCTTATCAATTCCGCCGTGGCGGTTTTTCGCCACAACGCAAAGTGCCTTTGACGCCTCCTCGGGATCCGGCGGCGGTGCATTCGGATCATCGTCCGAATTCTTATAATAGTTTTTACGGTACATAAACAGAACTATATCGGCATCCTGCTCGATAGATCCCGACTCACGCAGGTCGGACAACTGCGGTATATGCGATTTCTGTGCTTTGGAGTCTATTTCGCGGTTGAGCTGCGAACAGACGATGACCGGTATCTTCATTTCCTTTGCGAGGATCTTTAGATTTCTTGTTATATCGGAGATCTCCTGGACTCGGTTTTCCTTTCTCGTGGCGGAATGCATAAGTCCCAAATAGTCGATCATCACAAGATCGGGCAGAGGATTCATTCTTCTCAGCTTTGCTCTGATCTCGGGAACGGTTATACCCGAGCTCTCGTCGAAATACAACGGAACATCGGCGAATTTTTTACCTGCGTCGGCAAGTCTTGTCCATTCGTCGGGCGTAAGCTCACCCGTACGGAGCTTGCTGCTCTGTATCATAGCCTCAGAAGAAAGGATTCGCTGGGCAAGCTGATCTCTTGACATTTCAAGGGAGAAAAACGCCACGACCTTATGCTCGTTTACGGCGACATTCCTTGCTACATTCAAAGCAAACGCTGTCTTTCCCATACCGGGACGGGCACCTATTATTATCAAGTCGGATTTATTGAGTCCCGTTATAATCTTGTCAAGTTCCGAGAATCCCGTCGGTATCCCTATAAAATCCTTTCGGGTCTCCTCATTTGTGATCTTGGCAAGTCGGTCAAAGGTCTCGGTAAGTATGACATCCTCTATCTTTTTAAGACCCGATGTCGCCCTGCCCTGCCTTATGTCGAACACCCTCTGCTCGGCATAATTCATCAATTCTTCCGTGTCGCCGCCCTCGGAGGCACGGTCTATGATATCGCGCGAAGCGGTGATGAGGGAGCGCATATAAAAACGATCCCTCACGATATCGGCATATGTGACTATGTTCGCACTTGTGGGGACCGTGTTGAGCACTGCCGACAGGTAAGCCTTGCCGCCTGCCTCATCGTACACATTCTCGCTTTTAAGCTGTTCAAGCACCGTAACAAAGTCAATATTGCGGTTTTGTGTACTCATCAATGTGAGTATTTCGAATATTTTTCTGTTTTGAGGAATGTAAAAGTAGTCTGCTTTCAGTCTGTCAAGAACGAGGTTTATGCTCGGCGGATCGATAAGCACCGAACCTATTACCGACTGCTCCGCCTCATTTGAGAACGGCAGACTGCTTCCTTCAAAATCGGAGACGAAATTAGCTTTTTCCACCCTGCTCCTCCGTTATTTCCGTATTTTATGTTTACTCGGTAACCTCAACGGTTATCGAAGCGGTGATGCCGTTGTATATTTTGACCTCGGCGGTAACGCTTCCGTATGTTTTTATATCGTTCATTCCTATGCGGCGCTTATCGATATCGGTGTCGCAGATCTTCTTCAGCTCCTCGGCGACTTCCTTTGCGGTGACCGCTCCGAAAAGCTTACCGTTTGCGCCCGCCTTGGCGTGTAGGGTAACGGTTTTTCCGTCTATCTTCTTTTTTATCTCCTCGGCGGCCTTCTTTTCCTCTGCGAGGCGGTGGCTTTCCGAAGCCTCACGGTTTTTAAGCTCGTTCATTGCCGTAGCATTTGCTTCGATAGCAAGTTTGTGGGGAAGAAGATAGTTTCTTGCATATCCGTCCGACACATTGACAAGCTCGCCTTTTTTGCCTTTGCCTTTTACATCCTGAGTAAGTATTACCTTCATTGTATTGACCTCCGCTTCCCGCCGCATCCCGCGGCAGTTGAATTATGCTTATGATACTGCGGCTTTACGCATATTTCTGTTATCTCATTAAGTTTGATCGTTCCTACCGACCTTATCATTCCGACTTGCCCGACATCACGATCATCTTTTGGCGGACGAATTATTCTCTCTGTACTCGTCTATTGCCTCACGCAGCATTACCATTGCTTCTTCAAAGCCCACACCGGTAAGCTGGCATGCAGCCATATTGCGGTGACCTCCGCCGCCGAGCGCCTCCATTATAAGCTGGACATTCACGCTGCCGAGCGACCGTGCGGAAATATTTATCTGACCGTTATCCGTACGGCAGAGGACGAACGATGCCGCCACATTTCTGATGCCGAGCAGTTCGTCAGCCGCCTGAGCGGTCGCGACCCTTGTATTTTCATCGTTTACGGTGTTGACCGCAATGGCGACATCACCGTATATCTGGGTGGTCGCCGTGATATTTGAGCGCTGACGGTATTCGGAAAGCGAGCCCGAGAACAACTTTTTGACCTGTATGGGATCCGCGCCTCTTCCGCGCAGGAAGGCCGAAGCCTCAAAGGTGCGGACGCCCGCATTCATAACGAAATTGAGGGTATCGAGCACTATTACTGCAAGCAGCGCCTCCGCCTCGGATTGACCGACTATCTTCGGATTGATATACTCTATAAGCTCGGTGACCATTTCGGATGCCGACGAAGCGGCGGTCTCGTTATAGAATATGACTGCTCCTTCAATATAGTCGACGGCTCTCCTGTGATGGTCTATTATCACCGTCTGTCCGCATTTCGATATAAGTTCGGGAGCCTCTGTCATCGATGCTCTGTGAACATCGGTTATCAAAAGCAGCGTTCGCTTGGAAATAACGCCTGCGATCCCTTCGGCGGTATGAGCAACAAATTCACTGTTCATTGCCCGCATACGGTCGTATAGCTGACTTGCGAGACAAGTACGCTCGTCCATTATAACAAACGCTTCCTTGTCAAGCGAGCGGGCAAGTTTATACAGTCCGTAAGCCGAGCCGAGGCAGTCAAGATCGGCGTATTTATGACCCATTATGACCACATTATCGCTGCCCTTGATGAGCTCCTTGACGGCGGAAGCGATTACCCTCGCTCTTGCCTTTGTGCGCTTTTCGGTGGCTGCCGAAAGACCGCCGTAGAATTTATACTCACCGTCCGCACTCTTTATGGCTGCCTGGTCGCCGCCGCGGCTCTGCGCCATCTCAAGTGCCTGAACGGCAAGCTCCTCGCATCCGGCTAAGCTGTCGGCCTGTCTGCCGACTCCTATCGATACGGTCGGGAAAACATCACCTATCTTAAACTCCTTGACCGTTCCGAGTATGCTGAACTTGTCCTCACTGAGCTTTGCGGCGCCTCTTTCGTCAAGCAACATCACATATCGGTCGCCGTATATTCTTCTGACTATTCCTCCGGTCTCGCCCGCCCATTTTTCGATACGGTTGTGTATGGCACTCTTAAGCGAAGCGGCGTCGGCACCCTTTATGCCTCTCGTTATTTCCTCGAAATTGTCTATATCCACGATCGCGATCACAGGTCGCGACTGCTGATACTCCTGCTTGAGTTTACGGTAGGAGGTGACATCGAACAACATATACACCGCCGTTCCGTTGCCTGTTTCGTATGACGCTATGCGGTATATACGATATATTCTGTTTCCGAGGGTGAGTTCAGCCTGCTTTGTGCCTTCAAGTCGGTCATGTATATCATCGCCCGCAATATCGGACAATGTTTTCGAAAGCATCGACTCTGCATCGGGATAAGCCGCTTCAAGGGAATAATTGTACCACACGATCTCGTCGTTTTCTGAGGTGACGAACACCGGCACCGCCGCTTCGATGAGCGCACGGCTCTTTCCGTTCATTATTTCCTCGGACGCAGTCCTTACATAAGCGCCGAGCTTGCGTTTGACCCTGAGGCTCTCCACTATCGCGATCGACGCGCATATGACCGCGGTTATGCAGGCGACGATGAATGACCTGACATCAAAAAAGAGAATAACAACGGCTCCGACAGTCATCATGATTATCATTGCCGTGTAAATATTCAGTACCCGCCACAACTTCTTCAAAGTATCATCTCCTGCCTGAAAATCACTCGGCAATCATTATGATCGGGATGATCATCGGCGATCTGCCCGTTATCTCACTGAAGTATTTCGAAACGCCGTCACGCAGACGGTTCTTTATATTGTTCCAGTCGCGGACATTCTGCAAATAGCACTGCTCCAGGATGTCGCAGGACACCTCGTTTGCACCGGTTATCAGTTTCTCGGCTTCCTTGACATAAACAAATCCGCGAGTAATGACTTCGGGTCCCGAAACGACCTCGCGGCTGACGGAATCAAGCGTGAGAGCTATTACCACGACGCCGTCCTCGGCAAGATGCTTACGGTCGCGGAGCACTATGCTTCCGACATCGCCGACACCGAGACCATCGACCATGACTCTGCCGGCGGTGACCGTTTCGGTTTCCTTCATTCCGTCCTCGCTTATCTCAATGACACCGCCGTTTTTGGGTATCATTATACGATCCTCGGTGATACCCATGGATCTCGCTGATTCGGCGTGCTTGCAAAGATGCTTTCTTTCTCCGTGCACGGGAATAAAGAATTTCGGCTTCACAAGACCCATTATTATCTTCTGTTCCTCCCGGCAGGCGTGTCCCGAAACATGTACATCGTACATCTTTTCGTAAAGCACCTCTGCTCCGAGCTTTAACAGTTCATTGATTATCTTGTCAACAAGCTTTTCGTTTCCGGGTATCGGATTCGCTGAAATTATGATAAAGTCGCCGGGGTGTATCGAAACGAAACGGTGGTTGTTGAAAGCCATTCTGTGGAGGGCGGACATAGGCTCGCCCTGACTTCCTGTCGTAATTATGACCAACCTGCCCGGACCGCATTTCTTTATCGCCCCACCGCATATCATGACCCCGGCGGACACATTAAGATATCCGAGCTCGGTCGCCACATTTACGGCGTTTATCATACTTCTGCCGCTTATTGCGACCTTTCTGCCGCAGGCGACCGCCTGGTCTATTATCTGCTGCATACGGTGGATATTGGAAGAGAAGGTCGCGACGATTATACGCTTGCCGTCCGCATTCTTGAAAATGTTTGAAAATGAATCTCCGACTATTCTTTCGGAGGGTGTATATCCGGGGCGGTCGGCATTTGTCGAATCGGAAAGGAGCGCAAGGACCCCCTCATTCCCCAGTTCGCCGAATCTCGCAAGATCGATCATATCTCCGTCTATTGGAGTAGTGTCTATCTTAAAGTCACCCGTCTGGACAACGGTGCCCGCCGGGGTGGTTATCGCGACTGCGACCGCGTCGGGTATTGAGTGATTGACATGAATAAACTCGACCTTGAATACACCGAGCATAATAGTGTCTTTCGGGTGCACCT
>CAUCSW010000019.1 GCA_958445555.1 uncultured Clostridia bacterium
ATAGACCGATATAAAAGTATGTCCTCCTTTATCAACAGAGAATTATTCTGTAATAAAGGAGGATCATTTTATGTCAAACGCAAAAAGGTCAAAAGAAGTAATAAGATCAATAGCGGTAATAGCTCTTTTTACCGCGCTTAATGTGGTTATGGGAAGGCTGATGTCGGTAAACACAAGTGTGTTCAAGATAAGCACTTCTTTTATCCCAACGGTTCTCGCCGCATACTATTACGGCGCCACAGGAGGAGCCGTTGTGGCAGGGCTCGGCGACCTGATCGGCGCACTCCTTTTCCCTACAGGTGCCTACTTTTTCCCGTTCACACTGTCTGCTGCTCTCGGCGGCGGATGGTACGGTCTGATCTTAAAAGGAGATTTTTCAATAAAAAAAGTGCTTCTCGCCGTGATACCCGAACAGATCGTTTGCTCTCTTGTTTTGAACGGGTGGTTTCTTTCAATGCTGATACCGACCAAAGGATTCTTTGAGGTCATTCTCTCATTAAGGCTTCCCCAGCTCGCCGCAAGCCTTCCGATACACATCGCCGCAGTCACACTTCTTATAAAGGGAATTGCCCCGAGACTGCCGATCAAGCGCAGATCGGTCTGCCTGCCTTTTAACTCTGAAAAAAAGGAAATGCATAATAGAAAAGACGGGATTTTTTGACTTCACCGCTTCCTGCCGCTCTGAATAGCAGCGAGAAAGACGGCAAGAAAGCATCCCCTCATCTCATAACTGCAGCCGCAGGCAGGGCGATGGTCACCCGCGGCGCCGCGGGGCGGCCTTCGGCCGCCCCCCGCAAACGGGCTATTTATCGTATCGTTATGATTAAATCGAAAACGCCTCCGCCGCGTGCGGAGGCGTTTTCGATTTTCACTGCACGGCTGATTGCCCGTTTGCCGTGCCCTTCGGGCACGGCGCGGCGCCGCGCGACGGCGCTCGCTCACGCTCGCGCCTCTTACCCTTTGATCCTCTCAACCGCCCGCTCTGCGGCTCGCCTTTTTTGCTTTGCCTTATCCTACAATATCGGTAACTTCGTACCCTTTGCCTTTGACCGCCGACTCAAGCACCGCGTTGTTTACATCGGATCCGAGCGTCACGACCGCCGTTCCTTTGTTGTGATCCACCTCGGCGGACTCAACACCGGGCAGCGATTCAAGAACCGCTTTCACGGTCGCCTCGCAGTGACCGCACATCATTCCTTTGATATGCATTGTCTTTTTCATATTTGTTTCCTCCCTGATTTCTTTATATCCGGTATTATTTGTACCGTCATTTGTATTGTTGTCGTTACTTCCCCTTCCGTCTGCAGAATCGGCATTTTTTGCTTTTTTACCGACGACCTTGCCGTACGGCTTGAAGAAGTTGAGCCTTAACGCATTTGTCACCACACAGAAGCTCGATAAACTCATTGCGGCCGCTCCTATCATGGGATTAAGTGTTATTCCCAACGGAATAAACACTCCCGCTGCCACGGGTATGCCTATCGTGTTGTAGAAAAACGCCCAAAACAGATTTTCCTTGATGTTTCTCAATGTGGCACGGCTGAGTCTTACAGCTGCGGGCACATCCTCAAGGCTGCTCTTCATAAGAACAACATCGGCAGCGTCTATCGCAATGTCGGTTCCGTTGCCTATTGCGATTCCTATATCCGCCGCGGTAAGCGCGGGAGCATCGTTTATCCCGTCGCCAACCATAGCCGTCTTGCCCGACTCTCCGAGTCTGCGGACCTCGCGCCCCTTGCCGTCGGGCAATACCCGCGCAACAACCTCTTTGATCCCGGCTGCTTTTGCGACAGCCTTCGCGGTGCGCTCATTATCTCCCGTTATCATAACGGTCTTGACACCCATTTTTTCAAGCTCCCTTATCGCTTCGGGACTTTCCTTTCTGATTGTGTCCGCAACCGCTATTATACCGCGGAGGCGATTCCCGAGACAAAAGAACAAGGGCGTTTTACCCTCCTCGGACAACTTCTCTGAGATTTTTCTCACTTCATCCGTCACATCGGCAAAACCGCTTATAAACTCAATATTGCCGCCTGCAGCCGCAACACCGTTTTTGACCGCGGTAAGCCCGTTGCCGGATAACGCCTTAAAGTCGCTTACTTCTTCGGCATCGATCCCCGAAGCCCGACATTTTTCTATTATCGCTTTTGCGAGCGGATGCTCACTTTTTACCTCAAGCGACAGGGCAAGTGACAAAAGCTCTTCACTGCTCACTCCCGCCATGGGAATTATATCGGTCACTCTCGGATTACCAGATGTGACGGTGCCCGTCTTGTCAAATGCGATGATCTTTACCTTTCCGGTTTCCTCAAGAGATGCCGCCGTCTTAAAAAGTATTCCGTTTTTTGCTCCGACACCGTTGCCGACCATTATTGCAACGGGGGTCGCAAGTCCGAGTGCGCAGGGACAGCTGATGACTAAGACCGATATGGCTCTTGTGATCGCAAAACCGACCGTTTGCCCGATAAGCATCCACACAACAAATGTGACCGCCGCTATCGCAATTACAACCGGAACAAATACTCCCGATACCTTGTCCGCGATCTTGGCAATAGGCGCCTTTGTGGCTGCCGCGTCACTTACCATTCTTATTATGCCCGCAAGCGCGGTCTCGTCGCCCACCTCGGTAGCTCGGCATTCAAGATACCCCGAAGTGTTTACCGTCGCGGCGGAAACACGGTCTCCCTCCGCTTTGTCTATCGGCAACGATTCCCCTGTCAGAGCGGATTCGTTTATCGCAGAATGCCCCTTGAGCACAATTCCGTCAACAGGGATCGCCTCGCCGGGACGAACGACAAAAATATCCCCCCGCACGACATCCGCAGCGCTTATCTTTAATTCCTTTCCGTCCCTGATCACCGATGCGGTCTCGGGCGCAAGCTTCATCAAGCTCCTGATAGCATCCGTGGTCTTTCCTTTTGAATATGCCTCCAGCGTTTTTCCGACGGTTATAAGCGTCAGTATCATGGCAGCAGACTCAAAATACAGATCCATCATATATCTTATTACAGCATCCGCGTCGCCTCTCACCTGCGCCGAAGTCATGGCAAAAAGGGCATATGTGCTGTAAATAAATGCAGCCGACGCCCCGAGCGAAACAAGCGTGTCCATATTCGGAGACCTGTGTATGAGACCTTTGAACCCGTTGACAAAGAAGCTGCGGTTGATAAACATTATCACTATCGTGAGAAGCAGCTGAGTCAGACCCATGGCAATGTGGTTGTCATCATAAAACGACGGCAGAGGCCAATTCCACATCATGTGTCCCATTGAAAAATACATCAGAACGATCAGAAAGCCGACCGAAAGACCGACTCTTTTTTTGAGCGCGGATATTTCTTTGTTGTCCGACTTGTCGCCCGTTTCCGACGATTTGACGCTCGACTCATTCTTCCTTTTATTGTCGCTGAGTGACGCGCCGTACCCGGCGCCCTCGACTGCGGCAATAATGTCCTCCGCCGAGACATTTCCCTCTACACCCATATCTCCCGTCAATAGGTTGACCGAGCAGGAGTCCACTCCCTTCACGGCGGACACCGCCTTTTCAACACGCGCGGAGCACGCCGCGCAGCTCATTCCCGCGACCTTATAGCGAGTCATTTACAGCTTACCTCCGTTCTCTTGCTTCTTCTATAAAACATAACGCACATCCTCCGACCGATAGTATTATTCCTGTTTTGGCAACACTTAATCAGCCGCAAATTTTCGTTGGATCGCCCGATCGGACCGCTTTTTAAAATCGCACGACAAATCGCACGACCGCATCGATCGATCAAGTCTTACTGAGATCATTTCATCAACTTGCCGAGGGTGGCTACAAGCTCATCCACGGCATCGTCTTTTCCGTCCCTTATATCACTGATCACACAGGATTTTATGTGATTGGTAAGGAGCTCTCTGTTAAACGCATTGATTGCGGCACCGACTGCGGCAGATTGCATAAGTATGTCGGGACAGTAAGCACCTTGCTCCACCATTCCTTTTATTCCCCTTATCTGACCTTCTATTCTGTTAAGGCGATGTATCAGTTTTTTGTATTCCTCGGGAGAACGCTCTTTTCTGCGCTCCGAGCGGCAGTGACAACACACCCGAGTACTCTTTTCCAACGACATAAAGCCGACCTCCTTTTTTGCAGCGGTGACGCAAAAGGGCGGACGGCATTTCTAATATACCCCCACCCGGTATATCCGTCTGAAACGATTATATACCCTACCGGGGTATATGTCAAGTGCCTGATAACTTTTTTCAATGTGCTGTATTGGTGTCGGTATCGAACTTAAGACAACGGAAATCGACTGCATTTAAATATAGCAAGGCAAAACCGCCCCTCTAGTACCCATAAAAACAATGGGGACCGCTCGGCGCACCTTGCGCGCCGAGCGGTCCCCGCATACCCTCCGAAAATCATCTTAAACCGAAAAGCCTTCGCCGCGCCACCCGAGCCACCCTGCGGCTCGGACGGCGCGGCGCCTTACTGCCTCCGACACACTTAAAAGCTCTTGATCACAACAAGCGATGCGATTCCGAGTATCACACCCATAATAATGTTGAACGAAAGCTTTTCCTTGTACATGATCGACGCGACGACCGTCGAAATGATCGTTCCCCCGCCGTTGATAAACGTGAAGAGTATAACAGGCGAGATCAGCGATGTGGATATCGTCGCAAATTGATTGATTATAAATAGAGCTGCTGCCAGCGCGGCACCGCATACAAAAAGCGACTTTGTGAGCCGCGAATTCTCCCGCGTTCCGTCAGCGCCGACAGGTAGTCCCCTTTTCGCCGCCGCAGAGATAGGAAGCCCGAGCAGTGCAACTATCGCAAAACTTATAAAGGAAAACGCACTCACACTGCCGTCCGGTACATAGCGGGTGAACATCTGCTGCGCCAACATTGTCACACCGTTCGAAACAAGACAACCGATAAGAAGCAGCGCCGTCTTAAGATCAAACTTTGCATATATTTTCTTTGAACCTTTGATAAGGAAAAATGACGAAACAAAAAATCCCGCAAGACCGACCCACTGCATAACACTTACCGGCTGACCGAAAAACATCGCACCCGCCGCAATGGGTATAAGCATTCCCGCAGTCCCGAACATTGAATTGAGACTCACGGTGCCGCTCTTCATCGCATATATGCTGCACGAACTGCAGGCAAGAAGCGAAACGCCCGAAAGGGCTGCAATTCCGACGGTCAAAAGATCTATCTTTATACCCTCGCCCGAGACGATTATCGCAGCAAGACCGATAAAAGCCGACAAAGCATATTGGTATGTAACATAACGCGACAACATAGCGCTGTTTTTGACCTCAATGCTTGACCGCTTGCTGAATATTGCCTGCACCACACGAAACAGAAGAATGATTAAAATATATATCCAAACCATTGACACAACCGACCTTTCTGATATAATATATCATTGTAAGGGTGTGTTTTCAATAAAACGGACACCGAAAAATTTTCGACTTTGATCGGGGATGAGAAGTTGACTCTCACGAAGCTTGCAAAGCTTGCCAATGTGTCGGTTTCAACCGCATCCAAGGCATTTTCAATGAGTTCCGAGGTCAATGAAGAAACGAGAGAAGCGGTATTTGAAGCGGCGCGAAAGTCAGGGTGCTTTCGCCGCTTTTTCAATGCAAAATATCCTAAACCGACCGTCACCGTTATCTGCCCCGAGCTTTTCAGCAGATTCTACTCGGGCATAGCTTCGGATCTTGAAAGAGCCTTTCGCGAGTCGGGCTACGATGTAAGCTTTTCAACGACCGATTTTTCCGACGAAAAGACCGAAGACCTGGTTTCCTATTACGATCGATATACGGATTCGGACCTGCTCATAGTTATGGGCAATGCTCCCGAAGGAGCGCACCGCGAGATCCCGATCATCCAGATCGGCGGAGAAAACAACGATACAGACAATGCCGACGGATACATAAGACTTGAATTCGATCAGGCAATGCGCGAGGTCATCGACTCACTTTACCGTTCGGGTGTAAAGAGCGTCGGATTCATCGGCGAAAAGCATACATATATGAAGCAGAACCTGATAAGCGAACTTCTGAAAGAGTATGACTTCGACGACCTGAGGGTATCCGTCTCGGCAGAGCGGTTTGAAAAGGGCGGATACACTGCGGTCGAAACCATGCTGAACGAAGGCTTGCCGTTCCCCGAAGCTTTGATATGCGCGTATGACTATATGGCGATCGGCGCCGTCAGAAAACTGAATGAGGTCGGCATCGCGGTCCCGGGGCAGGTCTCGGTATTCGGAATGGACGATCTGCCCGAGTGCGAATACCTGACTCCTTCTCTTTCTTCTGTCGGATGGAGCGGTCGGGAAATATCCTCCGCCGCGGTAAAACTTGCGCTTGATATACTTGACGGAAAAAACGAAAACCGTAAGATCACCGTGAGGGCATCGGCAAACTTCCGCGAGTCATCATTAAGAATAAACAGATCATCCGTCACCGCCGATGAATAATGCCCTTCGCCCGCAAAATTTAATCGGTAAAGCATTCCGTAAGTCGAAAACACACCGAACAGGTCATACCCAACGAATTGAGGACCGAGGGAGATTATAAAATGAAAGCCACCGAAAAAACAGACTCTAAATCGGATATAAACGCAGACATAAAATCGGATCAAAAGCAAACGAAAAAAGCAGGCTCAAAAGCCGGTAATGTTATCGGGACAGTGTTTGCGGCGATCTTAAGTATCCTCCTCTTTGCATCACTTGTATTCACATCGCTTTTTTACGGTATAAGCGATTTTTCAAGACCGGAGACCCTCGTCGACATTGCAACAAATATCAACGTAGAAAAGCTTCTTATCTCTAACCAAATGGTAGCGGGAGCGGTTGAAGAATCGGGATTAAACCCCGACGCAGTGGATAAGCTTTTAAAGACAAAAGCGGGAAAGGAGCTGGTCTCCGTCTACTCGAACTCGGTCATAAGCTGCATTGAAAATAAGGAACTCGTCGAAAAGCTGACACCCGAGCGCGTAAACAAGCTCGCCCGCGAAAATGTGGGCGAGCTCGCAGATGTTGTCAAAGAGACCGTGCCCGCGGCAAGAAAATTCAGCGAAGGAAGACTCAGAGAAATAATACTTATGACGGTGGATAAATACTCCTCTGAGATAGTATCTGCCCTCCCCGCTCCCGAAAGCTTCGGGGAAGTCGCAAGCGAATACGGCGAAACGGCAGCCTTTGACGCCGACCTGCGGATACGGTTCATAATCGGATTCGTGATCGTATGTGTCATAATTGCAGCACTCATTTATCTTTGCAGATTCCGCCGATTCAAAGGATTTCTCTGGATCGGGATCACTTCGGGTGCCTCCGCCGTCGTGACCGCCCTTTTTGCAGTTGTGTTAGGCGGCGAAAAGCTTGTAGGCCGCATAATGGACAGTATCCCGTCGGGCTCGGTATTTACGACTCCCATTATGTCACATATTTCAAATACACTTTATTGCTGCACACTGATACTGCTCGGTTGTTCCGTGTTGTTCATCGGCTTGTTTATCCTTACTTATAAGCTGACAGAAAAGCGCCGCGTACACGCTTCCGCCCTGCCGGACGAAAAGTCAAGCGCAAATTCAGACTCAGGTACCGACACTGCGGCAGAAGCCGACGCCTCGACAAAGGCCGACACTCCCGCCGAGACCGAACCCAAAAACGAGGGCGAGACTCTCGGCGATACCGACACTGCCTCCGATACAGACACCGGCACCGATGTCGGGACTGATGCCGATGCCGATTAAACCGCACTCAGGGCTCACGGCAGCGCCGCCCGCGCCGAAGGCGTGGTAAACGGGCATCAGCACTCCCTTATTTTTAAAAGCTCCGCTTTTAGGTAAGGCACCGTTCCTTTATAACACCCTGCCGCCCGTTTTGCGCCCTTCCCACGGAAGGGCGCGCGGCGCTGCCTTCGGTTGTGTTGCAGTTCTGACCCATCGGTGCCTTGCCCAAGGAACCCCGCCGATAACTCGCTGATGCCCCCACCCGACTGACAAAAAATCAAAACCACCGGTTCAACCGGTGGTTTGCTCCACCCCTATAAGGGGTGATTACTGGCTTGACCCCTAAAAGGGGTTTCGAAAGTTTAGCACCGCATTACATTCTCCGGCAGCCGCTCGCGTGCGGCTGTCTTTTTTTGCCTACTTTCTCTTGTCACCTGTAAACGGGTCGGTAAATTCTTTTATGCTAATTTGGTCTGCTGCATAATCTTCTTCTAACTGATTCCTTATGTATTCCGCTATTACTTTTTTATTTCGACCGACCGTATCTACATAGTATCCTCGACACCAAAAACTTCTTGAACCGTATTTATACTTTAAATTCGCGTGTCGGTCGAAAATCATCAATGTACTTTTTCCCTTGAGATATCCCATAAACTGTGCTATACTTATGTGCGGTGGGATACTCACCAGCATATGTATATGGTCGGGGCACGCTTCTGCTTCTATTATTTGCACATTTTTTTGCTCGCATAATTTTCGCAGTATTTGCCCAATATCTTTTTTCAGTTTTCCATATATTTCTTTTCTTCTGAACTTTGGTGCAAAAACTATATGGTACTGACACCTATACTTGCTGTGGGCTGAACTTCTTATCTCATTATTTTCTTTCATTTGAAAAACCTCCTGTATTCTAGTAATGCGGTCGCCAAACCACTACTATTATACTGGAGGTTCTTCTCTTTTTAAAGTCTTTCGGCTTGGCATTCGCCTCGCCCTTTCTATTGTCGCTCCGCTCGCTTTTCTTCCCTCGGTAGAACCGAGGGTTTATTTCCACGTCTAAAGACACCAA
>CAUCSW010000020.1 GCA_958445555.1 uncultured Clostridia bacterium
TAGAGCACCTTGTAGGTGAGATCGGAAAACTCACGGAAAAAGGCATAAAAATCACTCCCGACAATCTGAAGATAAGCGATAAGGCGATCATCTGTATGCCCTATCACAAGGCTCAGGATATTATGGAAGAGGAGCGCCTTGCAGACAAAAAATTCGGCTCCACGCGCCGCGGAATCGCGCCTGTTTACGCTGACAAGTATATGAAAAAGGGCATCCGTACCGAGGATCTTTTCCACCCCGAAGCCCTCGCCGAAAAGGTCCGAGATATTGTCGAATGGAAGAACATCACTTTCAAGGGATACGGTCATACACCCATTGATGCGGAGGAAATGATCGCATGGCTCAAGAAGTACGGCGACATTGTAAAGCCGTATATCACCGATGTTTCGGAATATCTCTGCAAGTCCGTAAAAGACGGCAAGAGGATCATGTTTGAGGCGCAGCTCGGTGCGCTCAGAGATATCGATTTCGGAATTTATCCTTACACCTCGTCATCGACAACGCTTGCGTCGTATGCACCCATAGGTGCAGGCATACCCGGCATTTCTCTTGACAACGCCATAGGTATTATGAAGGCATATTCCACCTGCGTCGGAGAGGGACCGTTCACTGCCGAAATGTTCGGAGATGAGGCGGAAAAGCTCAGAGCGGCAGGCGGCGAATACGGTGCGGCGACGGGAAGGCCGCGCAGAGTAGGCCCGTTTGACATTCCCGCATCAAAATACGGTGTTCGCGTTCAGGGCGCCGATACCATTGCCCTAACCAAGATGGATGTACTTGCGTATATGGACAAAATACCCGTCTGCACCGCTTATGAGATAGACGGTATCAGAACCGATTCCTTCCCGACAGGTGAGAGACTTGAGCGCGCGAAGCCGATAGTTGAGTATCTTGAGGGCTTCGGCGACATATCAAAATGCAGAAAGCCGGAGGAGCTCCCGAAGGCAGCAGTGGACTATATCAAGTTCATTGAAGAAAAGGTCGGCTGCAGGATACAGTATGTATCTGTCGGCGCCGATCGCGACGAATACATCAAAATGTTTTAACCGCTAAAAAAAAAAAAAAAATGCAGGGTCTCGGAAACGATTACCTTTATGTTGCATCGGATCACATTCCCGATAACGCCGCCGAGCTCTCGGTAAAGCTCTCCGACCGTCATTTCGGTGCAGGTTCGGACGGGATGATATGGATACTCCCCTCTTCGGTCGCCGATTTCAAAATGAGGATCTTCAACGCCGACGGAAGTGAAGCGGAAATGTGCGGAAACGGCATCAGATGTGTGGGAAAATATGTTTTTGAAAATGGATTGACCGACTCTTCCGAACTGCTTATCGAGACACTTTCGGGAATCCGAAAGCTGCGGTTATCCGTTGATGACGGCAAGGTTCGGGAAGTGTCGGTCGATATGGGGACTCCGATCGTCGGTGCGCCGATCATTCTCAGTGCGAGCGGAGACGATTACCGCCTTATACCGGTATCGGTGGGAAATCCCCATGCGGTCAGCTTTTGTGAAAATGCCGAAGCCGTACCCATCACAAAAACGGGGCCCGTGATCGAAAGATCGGAGTTGTTTCCCGGCGGAGTGAACGCCGAATTTGTAACTCTTCTCGGCAAAAACAGATTGCGCATGCGCGTTTGGGAAAGTGGCAGCGGGGTCACTCTCGCCTGCGGAACAGGCGCGGTGGCATCTGCGGCGGCAGCGGTATCGCTCGGAATGTGCGATCCCGACGCAGACATAACCGTTGAGCTCGACGGTGGGACACTCAGGGTGAGGATAACCGAAAACGGGGCAATAATGACAGGCCCCGCAGAGTTTGTATACGAAGGAGATGTGTCTGTATAATGAAGATCAACAATAATTATTCAAGGCTCAAGGATTCGTATCTTTTCTATAACATTGCAGAAAGAACAAAAGCATACCATGCCGAAAATCCCGACAAAAAGCTTTTACGGCTCGGGATAGGCGATGTTACACTTCCGTTGTGCGATGCGGTCATTACCGCGCTCCACAAAGCGGTCGATGATCAGGCACATAAGGAGACCTTCCACGGCTATATGCCCGAGTGCGGCTCCGCCTTCTTAAAAAGTGCGGTTGCGGGTCACTACAGAGAGCGCGGAATTGATTTTTCGGATGATGAGATATTCATCACCTGCGGCGCGGGAGATGATCTCGGAAACATACTGTCGCTCTTTGATACCGACAGTACTGCTCTCGTGATAGAGCCGGCTTATCCCGCATATGTCGATTCAAACACCATTTCGGGGCATCATATAATACATCTCGACACCGATTGGACCGAGGGCTTTACCCCACTCCCCGACCGATCGGTTAAGGCTGACATTATATACATCTGCTCCCCTTCGAATCCGACGGGAGCCGTTTTCTCAAAGGAAAACCTCAAGGCGTGGGTCGACTATGCAAACGATATCAATGCCGTGATCATATTCGATGCGGCATACGAGGCATTTACGATATAGAAGGAAGCCGAACCTGTGCCATTGAAATATGTTCGCTTTCAAAAACCGCAGGCTTCACGGGCACGCGCTGCGGATATACGGTCGTTCCGTTCGATCTCGTGCGGGACGGTGCAAAGCTCAACGATATGTGGGTAAGAGACAGAACAACAAAAAGCAACGGTGTATCCTACATCATTCAGCGCGGCGCCGAAGCGGTATTTACTCCCGAAGGGCAGCGCGAGATAAGAAAAAACATCGATCTGTACAAAAGCAACGCCCGCACGCTTACAAAGGCGCTGGACAAATGCGGTCTTTGGTACTGCGGCGGCAAGAATTCACCGTATATCTGGTTTAAGTGTCCCGACGGTATGGGGAGCTGGGAGGCATTCGATCTGCTTTTGAACGAGGCACAGGTGGTGACAACGCCGGGTGCCGGGTTCGGCAAGTGCGGCGAAGGGTATTTAAGACTTTCTGCCTTCGGCGACACCGAAACGGCGAAAGAAGCCGCCGACAGAATTGTCAGAGTCTTCGGAAAACAGAATAAGGAATAAGCGCAGGCAAGACCCGTCTTCGCTGCGCTCGGACGCTCGGATATGACAGTATGCAGCCCCTCCGCACTTTGTGCGGAGGGGCTGCATACCTATTTTTGACCGCTTCGGCGGTCATCCGTTTTTTTGTGGGTGCAGATGGTACGGATGCGGCAGCGCCGCCCACGCCGAAGGCGTGGTAAACGGGCATCAGCGCACTTCCGTTTTCCGAAGGCTCTGTTCTTTTGATGAGTCAAACATCCTTTTACCAAACTCCGCCGCCCGTTTTGCGCCCTTTCGGAGAAAGGGCGCGCGGCGCTGCCTTCGGTCCGGCTGCTGCCTTAAACCGTCGAATTATCCCACCCCGCTGCCGTCGGTCGTTATTTCTATTTGTCGCCCATCAAAATCATGTCCCTCTTGACCTTCGCAGCCGCTGATGATAGAATCAAATCAGAGACATCGGTAAATTGCCTAAAACAATCAGGAAAGGAATGTCGTTATGGATATAAAAAAGATCCTCTCCATGGTAGATCACACATTGCTTGCACAGACTGCGACCGTAGAAGATATTGAAGCCGTCTGCGATGACGGAATCAGATACAAGACCGCGTCTGTCTGTATTCCGCCTTCTTTTGTGAAGCACGCCTCGGACTATGTTGCGGGCAGACTCAAGATCTGTACTGTGATCGGTTTTCCGAACGGATACTCGACGACCTCATCAAAATGCTTTGAAGCGGCAGATGCAGTGAGGTCCGGTGCAGATGAAATAGACATGGTAATAAACATTGGTTATGTCAAAGAAGGCAAATACAAAGAGACGGAAGACGAGATTCGTGAGGTAAAGAAGGCGTGCGACGGCAGGCTATTAAAGGTCATCATTGAAACCTGTCTGCTCACGACGGAAGAAAAGATCGCCATGTGCAAAGTCGTGTCCGATTCCGGTGCGGATTATATCAAGACCTCAACCGGGTTTTCGACAGGCGGCGCCACGGTTGCCGATATAGAGCTTTTCAAAAAGCACTGCGCTCCTCACTTAAAGATCAAGGCTGCAGGCGGTATATCCTCGATAGAGGATGCCGAAAAAATGATAACAGCCGGCGCAGATCGCTTGGGAACGAGCAGGATAGTAAAGATAGTAAAAGCGGAAAACCTTTTATAAACATAAGAAAGGAAGATGCAGAAAATGTCACAGCTTTATCCGACCCCTCACAACTCAGCCTCCAGAGAGGACATTGCAAAGACCGTCCTTATGCCAGGTGACCCGTTAAGAGCAAAGTATATTGCCGAAAACTTTCTGACCGATGCGGTACTCGTTAACAATGTCAGAGGAATACAAGGCTACACGGGAAAATACAACGGCACCAAAGTAACCGTCATGGCAAGCGGTATGGGAATACCGTCTATAGGTATATACTCATATGAGCTTTTTAACTTCTATGATGTTGATAACATAATGCGGATCGGCTCGGCGGGTGCGATCTCATCGAAGATAAAGATACGCGATATAGTTATGGGTATCGGTGCCTGCACAAACTCGAATTTTGCATCTCAATATCACCTACCCGGCACATTCGCACCTGTATGCAGCTATAAAATGCTTCGCCTGTGCACCGCGATCGCAGATGAGATGAAGGTCAGATACCATGTGGGCAATCTGTTGTCATCCGACACATTCTACAACGACGAAGAGAATCTGCCCGACGGACTCAAAAGCACTGCATCATGGCAAAAAATGGGCGTTACGGCAATTGAAATGGAAGCAGCGGGTCTTTATATGAATGCCGCCCGTGCGGGCAAAAACGCTCTCGCAATATGTACGATATCGGATCACATACTTACAGGTGAACAAACGACCGCAGAAGAGCGCCAGAACTCATTCACCGAAATGATGGAATTGGCACTGAAGACCGCGGTTGCCCTTGATAAGGAGAATTGACGGGTATGAAACGGGTATTTCTTATTGTTCTTGATTCATGCGGAGCGGGAGAGCTGCCCGACGCCGACCGTTTCGGCGACAGAGGTGCCGACACCTTAAGAAGGATATCCCATTCAGATAAGTTCAAGGATGATAATATGCTCAAAATGGGTCTCGGCAACATAGACGGACTCGATTATCTCGGAAAGGTCGAACACCCGCTGGCGGCATACGGGAAGCTCGCGGAGCGTTCGGCGGGAAAAGATACCACTATAGGTCACTGGGAAATAGCGGGGATAGTGTCCCCTTCTCCGCTGCCGACCTACCCTGACGGTTTTCCTGATAGCATAATAAGGGCGTTTTCCGATCTTACGGGACGCGGCGTGCTCTGCAATAAACCCTATTCGGGCACCGAAGTCATCAAGGACTACGGCGAAGAGCATATCCGCACGGGCAAACTGATCGTTTACACCTCGGCGGACAGTGTATTCCAGATCGCCGCGCACGAGGACATCGTCCCCGTCGAAGAACTTTATGAATACTGCCGCATAGCACGCCGTATTCTGTGCGGAGAAAATGCGGTAGGCAGGGTCATCGCCAGACCGTTTACGGGAAGCTATCCCTTTACCCGCACCGCAAACAGGCATGATTTTTCGCTTGAACCGCCTCATGGTACCCTGCTCGATAACATATCGGCAGCAGGCAAAACGGTTTATGCAGTGGGAAAGATATATGATATATTTGCGGGTAAAGGCATAACGGAGCATGTATTCACACACTCCAACGCCGAAGGGATACAACGGACGATCGAAGCGCTCGATAAGGACTTTGAAGGACTTTGCTTTGTCAACCTTGTCGACTTTGATATGCTCTACGGCCACAGGCAGGATGTTGACGGCTATGCAAACGCTTTTGCGGAATTTGATGCAAAATTGCCCGATATCACCGACAGGATGAGGGATGACGATATTCTTATCGTCACTGCCGATCACGGCTGCGATCCGGGCGACGACAGCACAGATCATACCAGAGAATATATTCCGCTGATAGTATACGGCAAAAATGTGACCCCCTGCAACCTCGGTATCCGCAGCTGCTTTGCAGACATTGCCGCAACGGTTGCCGAATACCTCGGCGCAGCTGCCCCCGCCGCGGGTAAAAGCTTTCTGGAGGATATCATATGACCGATAAAGCACTGTGCGAGCTTGCAATAAAGGCAATGGAAAATGCATATGTTCCCTACTCGGGGTACAAAGTCGGCGCTGCGCTGCTCTGCTCGGACGGTACCGTCTTCACGGGCTGCAACATCGAAAACGCCTCGTTTTCGCCTACAATATGCGCAGAGCGTGTAGCCTTCTCAAAAGCAGTAAGCGAAAACAAGCGGGGATTTAACGCGATCGCGGTCTGCGGCGGGAAGGACGGTCATCTGACCGCAGACATTTTTCCTCCCTGCGGCGTCTGCCGTCAAGTGATGAGAGAATTCTGCAGTGACGATTTTCGCGTACTTCTTATATATTCCGACGGCTTCAAGGAGTACCGACTTGATGAACTGCTGCCCGTAAGCTTTTCTCCGTCGCGCCTGTCATAGCCTACAAAATGCGGACGGGTGTCGGCAATCAATGCTTTTTTGTCGCCGCAGCGGGCACTTTTAAGTTTTAATATTTAATAATATAGTTATTTTTACCTATTTATTGCCAAAAAACAGTTGAAATGTTGATGAAAATGTGATATTTTACATATAGGTGATCAATCGATCATCAATTTAAGGAGGATGCGTATACATGAAAAAGATTCTCGCAATCATTATGTCACTCGCAATGCTCATAGGCGTTTGTTCTCTTGCAGGATGTAAGAGCACCGACACCAACACACCGTCGGGCGGCGATAAGGTAAACTACAAAGTTGCCATGATTACCGACTACGGCGACATTACCGACCAGTCGTTCAACCAGACCACATATGAAGCCTGCAAGGCGTTCTGTGACGAGTACAAGCTTGAATTCAACTATTTCAAGCCGTCAGGCGACAGCACCGCTGAGCGTGTTGCGATGGTTGAAAAGGCAGTCGACGAAGGCTACAATGTCATCGTTATGCCAGGTTATGCTTTCGGCGGCACCATTGTTGAAGCTGCCCCGAAATACAAGGATGTTAAATTCATCGCTCTCGATGTTGCGAAGGGCGACCTTCTTGAAGCAGGCGTGACCGCCAAGGGCGAAAAGTATGACTACGAGCCCGACAACTGGGACCTTGAAAAGTATGCAGATCTCTCTAATGTTTACTGCGCAATATATCAGGAAGAGCTTTGCGGATACATGGCAGGCTATGCCGCCGTTAAGCTCGGTTATACCAAGCTCGGCTTCCTCGGCGGAATGCAGGTTCCCGCAGTTGTCCGCTACGGATACGGCTTTGTTCAGGGCGTCGATGCAGCTTCCAAGGAGCTGAACATAAAGACCACAATGAAGTTTGCTTACGGCAACCAGTTCTACGGCGATGCGGACATCACCGCAGCTATGGAGACCTGGTACAAGGGCGGCGTTGAAGTTGTATTCGCTTGCGGCGGCGGTATCTACACCTCTGCAGTTGACGCAGCTAAGAAGTTCGAAGGCTCCAAGGTCATCGGCGTTGACGTTGATCAGCAGGGCGTAATCGCTCAGTATGCTGCCGGTAAGGACAACGATCCCGAGCCTTACAAGTCTCTGACCGTAACTTCTGCTATGAAGGGTCTCTACCCCACTACATATGACACCCTTAAGGATGTTATAATCAACGGTAACTGGAGCAACTATGTCGGCAAGATCCAGACACTGGGTCTCGTTTCCGCTGATGATCCTACCGTCAACTATGTACAGATCCCTGACAAGACCACACAGTTTGTCGACGGTAAGTTCACCCTTGACGATTACAAGGATCTCGTTAAGAAGCTCTATGACAAGACCATAGTCGTTTCCAACAACACAAAGACCGAACCCACTGTTGAAAATGTAACAGTAGAGTATCTCGGAAATCTTAAGTAATTACCTCATGCGCTTGACGAATGCGCCGCAGCTTTGCTGCGGCGCATTTTTTATCACGATTATATAATTATGAACCTTCTCCCCCGCTTTTTTTCTTTCAATGGCGCTGCGGGATGCCGGGATAATGTTAATGCTTATGCGCTTGCGAATGTCAATATCAGTGCTGCCGCTTTTAATTTTCAGAGATTTCCCGACCGTTTGCGGCGGCACAGTGTCTAAGGACAGGTCATATAAGAACACCGGCTGATTTTATTTACCAAAGATCGTATTTATGTGACATTTTTCACAAATTCTCTTTACATTATTCTCCTATTATAGTATAATATCATAGGATGATAATGTTCGGCGGAGACAATTCGGTCAGGCGGCTCACTGTGTGTTTTTATATCCCGTCTCCCCCGTCCGTTATTACAATAGTGCTATTCGGCTTATGAAAGGGGCGCATTCTGTTTGGAAAATGAATACGCAATAGAAATGCTCAACATCACCAAGCGTTTTCCCGGGATCGTGGCAAATGACAACATTACGCTGCGGCTGAAAAAGGGCGAGATCCACGCTCTTCTCGGTGAAAACGGAGCGGGAAAATCCACGTTTATGATTGTACTTTTCGGTCACTATCAGCCCGAGGAAGGAACGATACTCAAGAACGGAGAAGAGGTCAGAATCAAAGACCCTAACGACGCAAACCGTCTCGGTATCGGAATGGTCCACCAGCATTTT
>CAUCSW010000021.1 GCA_958445555.1 uncultured Clostridia bacterium
CATCCCGAGCAGTGTTCCGCTGCCGAGCAGCTCCCTTATCGAGCCCATAAGCATAAGCGCCGCGGTAAATCCTATTCCCATACCGAGTCCGTCAAGCACGGAGGCAATGGGAGGATTTTTGCTTGCGAACATCTCCGCACGCGCAAATATTATACAGTTTACAACTATAAGCGGAAGGTAAATTCCGAGCTCGTTCGCCACCGACGGAGCATAAGCGTTCACCAACATCTGCACCGCGGAAACAAACCCCGCAATAATGGTTATGTACGCCGGGATGCGCACCTTGTCAGGTATTACCTTTCTTAAAAGCGAAATAACGAAATTGGAGCAGACAAGAACGATCGTTGCTGCGATCCCCATGCCGATGCCGCCCTTAAGCGTTGTGGTTACCGCAAGCGTGGGACAGGTCCCGAGGACGAGCCGCAGTGTCGGATTCTCCTTCACCAGACCGTTCGTGAATATAGAAAGAGCCTTTGCTTTCATTTCGCCTCACCTCCGCCGTTCATCACGGATCCGAACAGTATCAACGCCTGATTTACCGCATCGGTAACCGCTCTTGATGTTATCGTAGCACCTGTTATCGCGGTGATCTCACCCTCCGAAGCAGCTCCTTTGACAACGCCGATCTCTCCGTTCTTGCCTTTATACTGCTCCGAGAACGACTCTTCCTTTGCCCTCTGACCGAGTCCTACGGTTTCGTTCGAAACATCTACTACCCTCACCGCAATGACGGTCCCTTCTTCGGGATCGATCGCCGTCATGACCTTCACATCACCGCCGTATCCTTTAGCGGATGTCGTGAAAATGAGCCCGACCGTGTCACTGCCTTTTTTGGCAATGTAGCCGAAGTCGGTCTTGTCATATGTACTGTCGGGAATAAGCATTGAAAGGGCGTCTATCTCATTCTGCCTGTCAAGCTCCGCTATTTTGTCACGCGTCAGAAGATTCGTGCCCGCAAGCGCAAGCGAGGTCACAAGACAGATCACAAGAAGCGAAATGA
Source organism: uncultured Clostridia bacterium (assembly GCA_958445555.1). Classification (GTDB taxonomy): domain Bacteria; phylum Bacillota; class Clostridia; order Oscillospirales; family Acutalibacteraceae; genus RGIG7384. The sequence continues at coordinate 1,001 of CAUCSW010000021.1, forward strand.
CCGGACGCACCGACTGCATTATTTTCTTTTTATCCATTTTTCTTTGCCTCCCATCCGAAAGGCTTGGATGCCGTCAATCGATTTATGTGCGGCGTAAGTATGTTCATAAGAAGTATGGAATAGGAAACGCCCTCCGGGAGAGATCCGCATCTTATAATAAATGTAAGGATGCCGCACCCTATTCCGAAGATCAGTCTTCCTTTATTGTTATTCGGCGAAGTGACATAATCGGTAGCCATAAATATCGCGCCGAGCATAACGCCGCCCGAAAGGACCGAGATCAATGCACCGTTGCCGAACAGGACAAAAAACGAGGCGTCCCCTCCCTTTATCGCTGCGGCAGCACCGCTGATAAGACCGAGCGTCAAAATGTATGAAAGAGGAATAATCGGACTGATGACCCTCCTTATCAGCAGATAAACTCCGCCGATGAGCAGCAGAAGAGCCGAGGTCTCGCCGATGCATCCCGGTGTTCTTCCGAAAAACAGATCGGCCAATGAATATGCGGCATTCGGATCCGGCGCCGCCGAAAGAGCCGACGCCAGCGGCGTGGCTGACGATATCGCCTCGGTCCCGTTGAGCCAGCCGAACGGACTCACCCAATTCGTCATTGCCGCGGGAAAGGATACCAATAATATAATGCGGGCGGTTATCGCGGGATTCGCAAAATTCTGCCCGATGCCGCCGAAAAACTGCTTTACTATAACCGAAGCCGCTATACCGCCTATCGCCGCCATCCAAAGCGGAATGGTAACGGGCAGATTGAGCGCAAGGAGCAGACCCGTAACGATCGCGGAAAGATCGCCTATCGGGTTTTCCTTTTTGAGCAGCCGACAGAAAAGATATTCACCGCCGACAGATGACGCTATACATACAAGAGCAACCAGCAATACCCTCGGACCGAATAAGACAGTCCCGCCTATCAGAGCAGGGGTCAATGCTATAATTACATCCGCCATGATGCCCCTTGAGGTATCCGAATGCCTTATATGCGGATTTGACGATACGGTAAGATTTTCCATCATTTGCCGCCTTTCTGCGTTGATTTGCGAAGCCTGTCCTTGCATACCTGCATAGCTTGCGTCAAAGGTCTTGCCGAGGGACATATGTAAGAACACGAGCCGCACTCTATGCAGTATTCCGCGTGAAGTGCGGCGATCTCATCCGTATTCGAGCGGGACAAAGCCTTCTCACATGCGGAAGGATTAAGCCCCATGGGACAGGCGGATATGCACCTGCCGCAGCATATACAAGGTACGGTCCTCTTGTTTCCCAGATTCTCCTTGGTAAGCGCGAGTATCGCGTTGTTTTGCTTAAGGACCGGTGTGTCGGTGTTTTCAAGCGCGACACCCATCATCGGACCGCCGAACAAAATACGCTCAGCAGTTCCTTTAAGACCGCCGCAGAATTCTATTACATCCTTGACACTCGTTCCTATCGGAACTATCACATTGCAGGGCTTTGAAATCGCCCCGCCGTCCACGGTCAGCCTCTTGGATACAAGCGGCATCCCCGTTCTGATATACCTGTTGAGGGTCGCTATGCTCGTAATGTTCATCACGACGCAGCCAACCTCCGCAGGTAGCTTGCCGAGGGGCAGCTTTCTTTTCGGCACCCTGCGGATACCTGCTCTTTAACTTCATTATGTTCACTGTGCCGTCGGAATCCTTGGCATCCGACGCTATCGAATGCAGTATTTCTATGGCCTTCGGCTTGTTTTCCTCAATGGCTATCACTACCTCTTTAATCCCCATTATCTTTTTAAGGAGGTAAACGCCCTCAAATATATCACGGGGATTCTCAATGCATTCGCGATAGTCGGTCGTGATAAAAGGTTCACACTCGGCACCGTTGATTATCAGATAATCAAGAGGCTTTTCACCCTTGGCAAGCTTGACATGGGCGGGAAATCCGGCGCCGCCCAACCCGACAAGACCGCATTCCCTTGCTGCCGCAACAAGCTCCTCATGGGTAGTTACGGTGATGGGCGCGATCGAAGGATCGGGTGTCATTTCGCCGTCCGACTCAATAACGACCGCTTCGGAATGCGTGCCGCGAAGCGATAAAAAATCGACTATGTCCGAAACCGTACCCGAAACGGATGAATGTATAGGAGCGGACACCAGCCTGTCGGAGTCTCCGATCTTGGTTCCGACAAACACCTTATCTCCTTTCTTTACGCAAGGGACACAGGCGGCACCGATGTGCTGTGACATAAGTATGGTCACAAACTTCGGCGGCGGCATAACTACAGACGGACTCTCCGCAGTGTTTTTGTAATGCCCCGGCATAACTCCGCCGTGGATTCTCGCCTTCGGCAAAAGTACCGAATCAGATCTGCTCATAATTCATCCTCCGTAAACGCTTACATTGAACAAAACAATAGGGTAAGAACGATTTCAAAGACGGCAGCGCCGCGCGCCCTTCCGAGAAATGGCACAAAACGGGCAACAGAGTGTGATAAAGAAACGCCGCCCTGCCGAAAAAAGCAAGATTTCAAAAAACGAAAGCTTGCCAGTGCCTGTTGATCTGTCAACAAGTAAAAATAACGGTCGACTTTGGCGGACCGATATCCACCCGCGCCGCATTAAGGCCTCTGCAGATGTGCCGCCCGCAAAACAAAAGTGTGAAAAGTAACGAAGAGGGATACCGACAGACAACAAGGTTGCATTCCCGCCGCCGTCTTAAGCCGACATATGCAGATAAAAAAGAATAATGCCGCGCTCATTCCCAACGCTTTTGACCTTTTCAATAATGATACCACAACTGCACTTTATTTTCAATGTATTTTAATTGCCCCTAACAGTGATATTTATCGGTTTGCCATACCTGTTCCCGTTGATTATGACCATGTTCGCCGCCCTTGTCTCCTATAACAATGTCAACACACCTTCACGTATGCATCCTCTCCTTTCATACCCTTAGGCGGCGCACCCTGCGCGCCGCCCCCACCTTCATCATCTTTCCAAGCTACTGCTATCTGCAACCCTCCATTCCGGGCGGCGCACCCTGCGCGCCGCCCGGAGTCTCGTGCAGTCCCGCATTATCGCGATATTTTATATGTATTTTACAAACGCAGGATTTTATATTTTACACAAAGGCGATATATTAAGGGTGTCCAAGGGAAAAATAAAGGAATGAACGAAAGGAAGAAAGAAAACACTATGAAAAAGAGTATTGTAAATAATTCGGTAAAAGTAATTGCTTTGGCGGTTGCCGTCGTGACCGTCACCGCCCTGTCGGGATGCGGTTCAAAGGCTGCCTCCGGTGTTGTGTCGACAAACGGCTCGACCTCTATGGAAAAGGTCATCGGCGCACTCGGCGAGTCGTTTATGAGCAAGAATGACGGCATAAAATTCACATATGATCCCACCGGTTCGGGATCGGGAATCAGTGCCGTGGCAGAGGGCAGATGCGACATCGGACTGTCGAGCAGAGCGCTTAAGGAAGAGGAAAAGAACAACGGATTGAAAGAGACCGTCCTCGCCTACGACGGAATAGCGATAATCGTCAATCCCGAAAACACTATAGAAGACCTTGATACCGAAACGATCGCCAAGATCTACAAAGGCGAGATCACCAACTGGAAAGATGTCGGCGGTGCTGATGCCCGGATCGTTCTCATAGGAAGAGAGGCAGGCAGCGGCACAAGAGACGGATTTGAATCTATTGTCGGCGTTGAGGGTGCATGCAAGTACCGTCAGGAGCTCTCCTCCACCGGAGATGTGATAACCACCGTTTCGAAGAACCCCAATGCTATCGGATATGCATCATTGGCATCGGTGAAGGACAGTGTCAAAGCCCTCAAGGTCGGCGGTATCACCCCCACCGAGGATACCGTTAAAAACGGCAGCTATGTTATCCGGAGACCCTTCATCCTTGTTACAAAAGAAGGAACCGCTCTCTCCGAAGCCGCTCAGAAATTCTTCGACTACGCAACCTCCTCGGAGGCAGCTCCGATCATCCTTAAGGCAGGTGCCGTCGCAGCCAACTGACGGCTGCCGTCCGAAATTTTAAGCCTACGAAAATCGAACCGTATAAGACCCGCGTCGGGGATCGGTCAATACTGTTCCGATCTCCGGCGCAAGCTTGAATAAGAACCCAAAAGAAAAAAGGTGACGGTAAAATGAAAAAGAAAGCCGAATTAGGAACCGATGAAAAATCCGCCGCCGCGGGAAAACGAAAAAGACTGTTTGAAGGAACGGTACACGGCATATTTCTGCTGCTCGGACTTGTAACGGTCGCCTGCGTGCTTGCAATATCGATCTACCTTATAGCGGCGGGCATACCCGCCATAAAAAAGATCGGCCTTGTAAACTTTTTGTTCGGCAAAGAATGGAATTCGACAGCGGCCGAACCGTCATTCGGAATACTGCCCTTTATACTGACAAGCGTGTACGGCACCGCGGGTGCAGTCGTAATAGGAGTTCCGATCGGATTTTTTACCGCCGTTTACCTCGCAAAAGCGGCGCCTAAGGGCGTAAAGAGGATAACAGAGGAAGCCGTGAGCCTCCTCGCGGGCATTCCTTCTGTTGTTTACGGTCTTGTGGGTATGCTCGTGCTGGTTCCGGGAATCCGTAAGATATTCAATGTTCCCGACGGTGCAAGTCTCCTCGCAGCGATAATTGTGCTGGCAATAATGATATTGCCTTCAATAATCAAGGTGTCCGTAACCGCACTCGAGGCGGTTCCTCCGGAATACGAAAGTGCTTCCCTCGCACTCGGAGCTACAAAAACAGAGACCTGGTTCAGAGTATCGGTGCCCGCGGCGAAAAGCGGTATTGCCGCCGCCGTTGTGCTCGGCGTCGGCAGGGCGATCGGAGAGGCAATGGCAGTTATGATGGTTGCGGGAAATGTTGCGAATATGCCCTCTCTTTTCGGAAGCGTCCGCTTCCTTACGACCGCCGTCGCAAGTGAGATGTCATACTCATCGGGTCTGCAAAGACAGGCTCTCTTCTCAATAGCACTTGTACTTTTCCTGTTTATAATGCTTATAAATGCTACGCTCAACTTCTTTTTGAAGGGAGAGAAAAATAAGAAATGACATCGGATAAAAAAGGAATTTCTCTGTCAAGAAGGCTTAAGGGCGGCATCCTTAACATAGCTATGCGCGCAGCTGCCCTCCTCACGGCTGCGCTTGTGGTATTTATGACCGTTTATGTGTTCATGAAAGGCATCCCGAACATCTCACTCAAACTGCTGACCACCTCCCCGAGCTACCTTTCGGACGATATCGGAATACTGCCCGACATTGTCAATACGCTTTATATAGTTATCGCGACACTGCTGATAGTTTTGCCTCTCGGAGTGGGAGCCGCGGTCTACCTCACCGAATACGCGTCAAACAAAAAGGTCACCGCCGTGATCGAATATGCCGCAGAAACACTTTCGGGCATTCCGTCGATAATATACGGTCTCGTCGGTATGCTTATATTCTGCCAATTTATGGAATTAAAAACCTCCCTGCTCGCCGGAGCACTGACCCTCGTGATAATGAATCTTCCCACCGTAATGCGAACGACTCAGGAAAGTCTCAAGACTGTCCCTCAGTCATACCGCGAAGGCGCTTTCGGACTCGGCGCCGGGAAGTGGCATACCATAAGAACGGTGGTCCTGCCCGGCTGCGTGGACGGTGTCGTTACAGGCTGTATTCTCTCGGTGGGACGAATTCTCGGAGAATCCGCAGCCCTCTTGTTCACGGCGGGATTCGCGCATGTGCTGAACGGACCCGTTGAGGGACTGACAAGCTCAGGCGCCACCCTCACGGTCGCACTCTATTTTTATGCAAAGGAACAGGGCGAATTCGGTATCGCATTTGCGATAGCCGCAATACTTATGGTGCTTACGCTGATAATAAATCTGTCGGCTTCCCTGGTCGGCAAATACTTCAAAAGGAAAAGAGAACTATGAGCAGTATAATTATCGTGCGCGATATGTCGCTCTGGTACGGAGAGCATCAGGCTCTGAAGGATATAAACATCGACATAGAAGAAAAAAGCATAACGGCGCTGATAGGCCCTTCCGGCTGCGGAAAGTCAACATTCTTAAAGACACTTAACCGTATGAATGACCTTATCCCGGGAGTGAAGATCACCGGAGATGTAAGGTATAAGGAAAAAAACATTTTCGACTCCTCGGTGGATGTAAATATGCTCAGAAAAGAGATCGGTATGGTCTTCCAAAAACCGAACCCCTTCCCGATGAGCATATACGATAATGTGGCATACGGACCGCGCACCCACGGAATAAAAAGAAAAAGCGAACTTGACGATATCGTCGAACGCTCACTTAAGGACGCCGCGATCTGGGACGAAGTGAGCGACAGACTGAAGAAGAACGCTCTCGGACTGTCCGGCGGTCAGCAACAAAGACTGTGTATCGCAAGAGCCCTTGCGGTCGAGCCGCAGGTGCTTTTAATGGATGAACCCACAAGCGCGCTTGACCCGATATCAACATCAAAGATCGAAGATCTTGCCGCGGAGCTCAAAGAAAAATACACCATAGTGATCGTCACGCACAATATGCAGCAGGCGGTCAGAATATCGGATAAAACTGCGTTTTTCCTGCTCGGTGAGCTGGTCGAATACGGTGACACCGAGAAGATATTCTCTTACCCGACTGACAAACGCACCGAAGACTATATTACAGGGAGGTTCGGTTGATGAGAAACAGATTTGACAGACAGCTTGACGAGCTGAATCGGGAACTCGTCGAAATGGGCGCACTTTGCGAAGAAGTTATTGCACTTGCATCCAAAGCCCTTGAAAGCACCGACCGCGGACTTGCCGAAAAGGTTAAACCGGTCGACTCCGAAATAGACCGTAAGGAAAAGACAATAGAGTCGCTGTGCCTGCGCCTTTTACTGCAGCAACAACCCGTTGCAACCGATCTGCGACTGATATCGGCGGCACTTAAAATGATAACCGATATGGAGAGAATAGGCGATCAGGCGGAGGATATCGCCGAAATAATCAGATATTCCGAAGGTGTGCATATCGAAAACGATCGACTTATACGCGATATGGCGCAGGCAACCATCGGGATGGTCACCGACAGTGTCGACGCCTTCGTGAAAAGAGATATAACACTTGCCCAAAAGGTCATAAAAGAGGATGACACCGTCGACGGGTACTTTGAAGATGTAAAAAAGGAACTCGTGGCAAAAATTGCAGCCGACCCTTCGGACGGCGAAGCGGCAATAGACATCCTTATAATTGCAAAGTACTTCGAAAGAATAGGAGACCACGCGGTAAACATCGCCGAATGGGTGATATTCTCGGTCACAGGTATACACGGTAAAGACTGAACCCGATATAACCCCACGGCAGCATTATCGGTCCTACACCCCAAAAAAGCGGCAGATGCCTTTGTTGACAAGCACACGGATCGGTGTTATAATGAGCGGCAGTGAAACTGCAGGCAAGACACAAAACATCACAATGCCAAGCGCAGAGCAATCGG
>CAUCSW010000022.1 GCA_958445555.1 uncultured Clostridia bacterium
ATAGGGGTTCAAATGGCAAGTGCGTATGTAGGCACCTGCGCGATGCCTCCCCTCTTCGGTCTGATCGCAAATCATATCACGGTCGCCTTGTTTCCTCTCTATCTGCTTATCTTCCTCATTCTTATGTTTATTATGCATGAGATCCTTGTAAAACAGACGAGAGTTTAACTCATGGTATAATTCTTTTAGAATCATAATAACGCTTCCCGCGTAATCAGCCTGCTCGGCTTAACCAACGGGAAGCGTTTTTTATCGGTATTGTTTTATTTTCAGAACACATTACGCCGTTTTCGCAATTAACACATTATATGCGGACAGGCTCGTTGTTGCGTGGTTACAGACTATTCTCCGTCGATTGACCGTGTCCGGTCCTTTTTATAACCGCAAAATACAGTATCAGGCAGATAATAACGGAGACAAGCGATCCACCTGCGGTCGCAAGACCCATAGGAAGCAATGTAGTCGGGAATAGTTTTGATGCAAGGTATGCACCCGGAACGCGCACAAGCGCCACCGCTATGATATTATGAAGGAATGAAAGCCCCGATCTGCCGCAGGCGCAGAAATATCCGCTGAAGCTGAAATGAATACCCGCGAATATGCAGTCCCAGATATAGCCGCGAAGGTACTGACCACCGAGTCTTACGACCTCTGCCCCGCCCTCTGCGTCAGCTTTTGTGAAAAGCGAGACCGTCGGTTCGCTTATAAACTGCATAAGTATCGAACAAACGAGTCCGAATGAGGCGGCGATCAGCACCGCAAACCAAAGGGTTTCGCGGGCGCGCTCGGGCTTCCTTGCTCCTATATTCTGAGCGCCGAGCGCAGAAACGGTTGACAACATCGACGAGGGTATCAGGAACAGAAATCCGATGATCTTTTCCACTATTCCGACCGCAGCTGCATCATTAAGTCCGCGATTGTTTGCTATGACAGTTATCAGTATAAAAGCTATCTGGATCAATCCGTCCTGCAATGCTATCGGCACGCCGATCTTAAGTATTCTGCCGACAGTGTCCCGCGAAGGTTTGAAATCGCCTTTTTTCATCGGAATCGAGCGCTTTTTCAATATCACCGTCATGGAAACGCCGACGCTCATCGCCTGTGAGATGACCGTTCCCAAAGCAGCTCCGACAGGTCCGAGTCCGAGTGCTCCTATAAATAGGTAATCGAGAGCAATGTTGGCGGCGCACGCCACGGCAATAAAGTACATCGGGCTTTTACTGTCGCCCATACCGCGGAACATCGAACTGATGGTATTGTATGCCGTTATAAACGGTATTCCCAAAAAACAGACGGTGAGGTACATCACGGTACCGTCAACCGCTTCTTCAGGGGTCGACATCACCGAGGTAATCGGGCGGACGAGCAACGACAATAAAAGTGTCAGCACCAATGATACCGCAGCAAACAGCAACACTGTATTGCCTACATCCTTTGCCGCCTGGCGGAAGTTACCGCCGCCGACCGATCTGCCCACACAAACAGTCGTTCCCATTGCGAGACCTACTATCATCACGGTAAGCATATGCATAACCTGTGAGCCTATTGAGACGGCGGTCGTGCTTGCGACACCCTCATACTGACCGATGATGAACAGATCAGCCATACCGTAGAGGGTCTGCAAAAAATATGAAAGAAGAAACGGCAGTGAAAACCGTATCACCGATTTTGGGACACTGCCGCTTGTAAGGTTATGTTCCATAGTCAATTTTAATCCAAGGCCGCACCGGGCAGGGATAATTCATCCTTGTTCAGTGCGGTCGTCACTGATAGTCTTTCCTTTTATATGTGTATAAAACGCCGAAACCGTCTTATTTGTCGCGCGAGGCGTTACCCGTCGCTTTCGTTCTGACATTCAGTCTTGTCGTCGCTCTTGCAAGTCCGAGCTTTGCGAGTCTGTATTCAAGCAGGGTCTTACGGTTCTTCATATGCATTTCGGACGCTTCGATATCTCTTCTTGCGCGATCTTCGTCTATTTCCTCCGCGGTTTCCGCCGACGCTACTATCACCATTGCCGAATCATTTTCGAATCTGACAATGCCCTGCGAAACGGCAGCGAGAATCTCCTCGCCGTTAGGTTTTCGAAGCTTAAGACTGCCCGGTTCCACCAGTGAAACAAAGGGCGAGTGGTTTGCCTTGACACCGAACGCTCCGTCCGACGCGGGGAAAATCAGAGATTCACACTCTCCGCTGTAAAACATCCTGTCGGGTGTTAAGACGGTAAGGTAGAATGTCGCCATCAGACCGCCTCCTTATCTCTCTGTTTTGAAGCGATCGTAACATCGTCGATAGTTCCGGTATTGAAGAATGCTGACTCGGGATACCTATCCGCCTCGCCTGACACTATTGCGCCGAAGCCCTTGACGGTGTCCTCCACTTTTACATATTTTCCCGGTGTTCCCGTGAACTTTTCCGCCACAAAGAAGGGCTGAGAAAGGAATTTCTTGATCCTTCGCGCCCTCGACACCGTCAGCTTATCTTCGTCGTTAAGCTCATCTATACCGAGTATAGCGATAATATCCTGCAGCTCGGTATACTTCTGGAGTATCTTCTGGACCTCTCTCGCGGTCTCGTAGTGTTCCTTTCCGACCACATCGGGGTTCAAAAGTCTCGAAGTTGACTGCAAAGGATCGACCGCAGGATATATTCCCTCCTCCGCCACCTTTCGGCTGAGGACGGTAGTCGCATCCAAGTGAGCGAATGTTGTCGCAGGTGCGGGATCGGTTATATAGTCCGCCTGGACCGAAGTGACCGAGCCGTTCGATGTAGAGGTGATCCTCTCCTGAAGGGCACCCATTTCGGAAGCAAGCGTAGGCTGATATCCGACCGCAGACGGCATTCTGCCGAGCAATGTCGAGACCTCGCTGCCCGCCTGCACGAATCTGAAGATATTATCTATGAACAGAAGTACATCCTTATTCATTTCATCGCGGAAGTACTCAGCCATTGTAAGACCCGAGAGCGCCACCCTCATTCGAACACCCGGAGCTTCATTCATTTGCCCGAACACAAGTGCCGTTTTATCAAGGCCCCCGCCCGCCTTCATTTCGTTCCATAGGTCGTTGCCCTCGCGGCTTCTCTCACCGACACCGGTAAACACGGAATAGCCTCCGTGTTCGGTTGCAATGTTATGGATAAGCTCCTGTATCAGCACGGTTTTACCGACGCCGGCTCCGCCGAACAGACCTGTTTTTCCGCCTTTCATATACGGTTCAAGCAGGTCTATAACCTTTATTCCCGTTTCAAGCACGCTTGATTCGGTGGTCTGTTGATCAAAGCGGGGCGGCAGTCTGTGGATACTCTTGCGCGGCGTGTCCTCGGGGATCGGAGCTCCTCCGTCTATCGTATCACCGAGAACATTGAACATCCTGCCGAGAACCGACGTTCCCACAGGGACCGAAATAGGTGCGCCCGTGTCGATGACCTCAGTCTTGCGCGCTATTCCCTCACTGCCCGCCATCATTATGCAGCGCACGGTGTGTTCGTCGATATGCTTGGCAACCTCCATAATGCGTTTTTCTCCGGAAACCGTTATTTGGAGAGCCTCTTTTACGGGAGGGAGTCGACCTTCATCAAATCTGACATCGACTATATGTCCCGAAACGCTTTCAATAATACCCTTATTCATTCGACTGCCTCCCTTTTGCGTTTTTAAGTGCCTTAACGCCTGCGGATATTTCCGTTATTTCGACTGTGACCGCGTTCTGACGGATCCTTCTGTACTCGGTCGTGAGCTCCTTTATCATATCGTCGGCATTGCTCACCGCCTGATCCATCGCAGCCATTCTTGAGCTCTGTTCGCAACAGTATCCGAGCATAAACGAGCAGTAAATGAAACCGACGAGATAAGGAAACATCAAGCCTTCTATAAGTTCGGTCGGAGACGGATAATACTCCATTGTAACATATGCGGAGCCCTCGCCGACAGTCTCTCCCCCGCCGATCCCGATTTTGTCGGACATTCCGTCGTCGGTCATACAGCCGCCAGTCTTCCCTTTATCGGCAGTACCGCCGTCGGAGACTGTACGGTCGTTAGAGTCTGACTGTTCGCATCCCGTGAACGGGACAAGCTGTTTTACGGTTACCTTTGACTCGGCTTCAGCCTTATAGTCGGTATAAATGACCGACAACTCCGAAAACTCTCCGCCTTCTATCCGTTCCGATATTTCTTCCGCTATCTTTCTTGCGGTATGGAGCGTAGGCTCATCGGGTGAATAACGGAAGCTTCTGTCAACATTTATCCCCTGTTTTATAAATGCTTCTCTGCCGTGATCTCCCACAACGAGGAACACCGCCTCCGGATGATCGGAAGCCGTCTTTCTGACACATTTTTCTATATTGTGACTGTACGACCCCGAAAATCCGCGGTCTGCAGATACGACAAGGAAACAGGGCACGCCTTTACCGCACCTGAGCCAGACGCTTTCGACAACACCCGCGCCTTCTACCGCCATAGCGATCTCGCGATTGAGTGCATCAAAATACATTCTCGCTTTACCGAATTCGCGCTTTGCGGAATTGAATTTGTTTGACGCCAGCATATACATGGCGTCAAGCATTTTTTCGGTATCCGCAACGCTTTCCATGCGGCTCTTGATCTCGCGGGCATTAGACATTGTTATCAGCTCCGTTCGCCGCTCTGTACTCGGCTGCTGCTTTTACTATTTTTTCGCGCAGACCGTCGGACAACTTTTCGGTCGTCTCAAGTTCGTCGAATATCTCCGGGTGTGTCTGCCTTACATATTTAAGCAGTCCGTCCCTGTAAGGCGGCATATTATCAGTATCCACCCCGAGCATCGTTTTTCCGAGCGCGGCGACAAGCATAATAACCTGTTCTGCCATATCAAACGAGCGGTACTGCTCCTGCTTCAGCAAAGCGGTCAGACCCTCTCCGTATTTAAGAGAATTCACCGTTTCTTCATCAAGATCACCCGCAAGCTGGGTGAACACCTTCATTTCGCGGTATTGGGCGAGATCGAGTCTGATCGTTCCCGCTGCCTTTTTCATAGCGGGGGTCTGAGCGGCGCCGCCGACTCTGGAGACCGACAGACCGATATTCACCGCAGGTCTCTGTCCCGCAAAGAAAAGACTGCTTTCAAGGAACAACTGACCGTCGGTGATCGATATGACATTCGTGGGTATATAAGCAGAAACATCGCCGTCCTGCGTTTCGATTATCGGCAATGCGGTTATGCTTCCGCCGCCCTTTTCTTCCGAGAGATGCGCCGATCTTTCAAGCAATCTCGAATGCAGGTAAAAAACATCGCCTGGGTATGCTTCTCTGCCCGGTGAGCGCTCAAGCAGCAGGCTTATCGACCGATATGCGACAGCATGCTTTGAGAGGTCGTCATACACTATCAGGACATCCTTGCCGAGGCTCATAAAGTATTCGGCATATGCGCAGCCCGAAAACGGTGCGATATATTGCATTGATGCCGACTCACCTGCGGTCGCTGCAACCAAAACGGTATATTCAAGCGCACCTCCGCGGCGAAGCACCTCAAGTGTCTGTGCGACGGAGCCTGCTTTCTGACCGATCGCGACATATATGCAAATAACATTCTTACCCTTTTGATTAAGGATCGTATCGACTGCAATGGCGGTCTTACCCGTCTGACGGTCACCTATTATGAGTTCGCGCTGACCTTTTCCTATAGGAAACATTGAGTCAATGGTCAGTATACCCGTTTCAAGGGGTTTACACACGGGTGCACGATCTATTATGGAAGGTGCAGATGCCTCTGGGGGAAAATGAGCAGTTGATTCTATTTCGCCGAGTCCGTCAATAGGACTGCCGAGTGCGTTGACGGCTCTGCCGAGAAAAGCGTCTCCGACGGGGACGCCTGCGTTTTTACCCGTTCCGATGACCCTGTCTCCCGCTCTCACTTCGGTATCGTCTCCGAAAATAATGCATCCGACGGAATTCTTCTTGAGTTCAAGGGCCATCGCCTTGACTCCCGATTCAAACATAAGGATCTCTCCGTAGAACACCGTATCAAGTCCCGTTACCTCGGCTATTCCGTCGCTCATGGATGCGACAAAGCCGACATCGCTGCTCTTTGCGGCGAGATGAAATTCATCTGCGGTCGCGCGAAGCATGGATATCACATTTCCGTGACCCTCGGTTACGGCTTTACCGAATTTTTCTCTCAGCTGACCGAGTCTGCCTTCAGCGCTCCAATCATAAAGCTCGGAGCCGTAACTCAAGCGGAATCCGCTTCTGACGGAATCATCCTTGACGACTTCGATCTCCGGCAGCACGCCGTGTCTCTTCTCAATAAACTCGGCAAGCGCCCGCTTTTGAGCGTCGGTAGGCTCGGTAACGCAATAGATCACCGCCTTTGCGGGCTTAATCGAGTTCATCCGTCTCTTCCTTTCCTGCGGCGATGAAACGATCGTAAAGCGCCTTGTCGTGTTCGGGGGTACTATCCTCTGCGACAAGCTTTTCGGTCGCTTCCACTACCATATAGGCTATATCCTTTTCGGCAGATGCGATGATCTTCTGCTTTTGTCTTTCACCCTCTGTGCGGGCTTTTTCGATGATCTGCTTTGCCTGCTCCTTCGCCTTGGCAATATGCTCGCCTGCTGCGGCAGCGGACTCGCTTTCGGCAGCGGAAATTTTTTCTCTCACCGTTTGCTCCGCAGACAAGAGTTTTTCGGTATACTCCGCTTTAAGCTTTTCGGATTCTTCGGTGTTTTTCTTTATGTTCTCTTCAAGCTCTTCGTAATGATGCTTTCTTTCTTCGATAAACTTCTTAACAGGTTTGAACAATATGAGGTACAATCCGCCCGTCAATACTGCAAAATTAAGAAGGTGCAGCAATATCTGCTGCCAATCTATATTAAGCGGCATAGTAACGCTCCTTGATTACAGAACAAAGATAATGAGTATGGCAACGACAAGTGCATAAATAACGACTGTTTCGATAAAGACAAGTCCGAGCATCATTGAGCTCTTGATGCCGCTTTCGGCCTCGGGCTGGCGTGCGATACTCTCATTTGTTTTGGATATTGTCATACCCATTGCTATTGCTGCGGCGGTTGCAACAATACCGACAGCGGCGGCGGCCGCAACTGCCTTTGCGGATTTTGAATTATCGGTCACGGATCCTTCTGCTCCCTCGATCTGTGTCTGATCGGTCTCGGCGGTCACCGCGGTATTTGAAACGGTATCCTCAGTGGCTGCCGATGCCGAAAACGCAAAGAATGTGCAAAGTGACAGTGCAAGCACCGTAACGGTTATGATCGATATTATTCTTTTCATTATAATGTTCCTCCCTGATCAGCGGGTGCGCTTTTTATACTGCGACGCCCTTTTGTCTTTTTATTCTTTCTCGGTTCGGCGGCTTCGCCGTAGAAAACCGAAGTAAGCGTGATCAAAACATATGTCTGAACCAGTGCGTGCAGCACGGTAAACATAAGGCCCACCGCAACGGGCAGTACTATACTAAGCGAGATTGTATAATAGACGAGCTCGGTCACGAGCAGTCCGCTCAAAAGTGCTCCGAACATACGGAAGCTCATTGAAACGGGAAGCGAAAAATCCTTCAGCACGCTGCCTGCTCCTTTCAGTCCGTTGTGGACTATTCCACCGCCCAATATAACAAGATACGAAAGACACCCGAGGGAAAGCGCTGCGTTTATATCCGAAAGCGGTGCGGGCAGGCTTACCGATATGCCGTTTACATTTATCGCCTGAATGCCGAACAGTTCGAATACCGTTCCGAAGAAAATGTAAAGTCCCGCCGAGAAAATGTATGCACTCAAAAACGAATTGTGATGCGGCGAATTTTTCTTTGCGGTGTCATCGAAGAATTCAACACACTTTTCGACGATCGATTGAAAGGCGCCCGGTACATATGTGAATCTCGGAACCGCGAATATCCTTATAAGCGCCGCGATAAGAAGCAGCATCGCCGTAACTATATACGCCGAAACGACCGAAGGATTCACAGTCATAATGCCGAACAGGTCGATACCGTCCGTTTCGTGCAACACGGCGTTGTTCATAAGCTCATTCACGCTTTCCCTACGTCTGTCCGGGTCAGCCGCAAGAAAAGCACCAATGAGAACGACGGCGCAGAAAATGATCAGTGCGACTACCACCGCAACAGTTCGTTTTTTATCCTCGGATTTCATAAGCATCACCTCAACCACAATAAACTCAATCGCCCTAAAACCCGAATCGGGTCCCGCCGGAAACAACGGCTTGTCTGACCGCGTACTGCAATATTATTTGCACGGTTTCGGGGTTTGATGTGTTTTTTGATCACAAAGCTTTTATTCCG
>CAUCSW010000023.1 GCA_958445555.1 uncultured Clostridia bacterium
AAAACAGGAGAAAATACCGATAAGATAAACAAAAAATCAAAGCAGCAGTCATAGTCAGTATTCAGTGCTGACTGCGATGACAACCGACCGTTTTAATGAGTCGAGCGTATGAGCTTTTACCCTCATCACTCTCAAAGCGGAGACCTTTGTGCCGTCGCTTTTTGACTCTGCGGTCGGTTTTGTTTTACACTGTTATAAAAGACCAAAGGAGGTCTGACAATGAGCAGCAAAAAAAGAGATTATTCAAAAATTACCCCCGATATCGAACGATACGCCGCCCTTTGTCGGGCTGACGGATATGTGGACCCGGCGCTCTATACCGAGCATAAGATCTTCAGAGGGCTCCGCGACCTTAACGGCAACGGTGTGCGAACAGGACTCACCGAGGTGTCGGAGATCATATCCAAAAAGGAGATAGACGGGGTGATCACACCCTGCGACGGTGAACTTTATTACCGCGGATACGCCATTGAGGATATTGTGCGCGGCTTCACCGAGGACAACCGATTCGGCTTTGAAGAGACCGCCTATCTTCTGCTCTTCGGCGAACTGCCGACGACCGACGAACTGACGCGGTTCCGAAAGGTGCTTGCCGATTATCGCAGTCTACCCAATTCCTTTATACGGGACATCATAATGAAGGCGCCCTCCGCCGATATGATGAACTCACTTACGAGAAGCGTTCTGACGATGTACGCCTACGACAACAACCCCGACGACACCTCGGTGGAAAATGTGCTCAGACAATGCCTGCAGCTGATCGCGGTTTTTCCGATGCTTGCCGTTCAGGGTTACCTCGCCTACAATTACTACATCAAAAAAGGGCCGAGTTACTTTATCCACAACCCCGACCCCAAGCTTTCGGCGGCGGAGAACATTCTTCATATGCTCCGCATAGACAGCAGATACACCCCGCTTGAGGCGAGGCTTCTCGATCTTTCCCTTGTTCTGCACGCCGAGCACGGCGGCGGTAACAACTCGACATTTACCACCAGGGTCGTCTCTTCGTCGGGCACCGACACATATGCCGCGATCGCTGCGGCTCTCGGCTCGCTGAAAGGTCCGAAACACGGCGGCGCAAACCTCAAGGTCTGCGCAATGTTTGCGGATATAAAGAAAAATGTGTTTGACTGGACAGACAGGCACGAAGTCAAAGAGTATCTGCGGCTGATCCTGAATCGCAAGGCGTTTGACGGTGCCGGGCTCATATACGGAATGGGGCATGCAGTCTATTCGATATCGGATCCGAGAGCAAGGGTGTTCAAGTCATTTGTTGAGCGGCTTTCCGCAGAAAAGGGACTTGATAAGGAATATGCCCTCTACTCGCTCGTGGAGGAGCTTGCTTCCGAGGTCATCGCAGAGGAGCGTAAGATCTACAAGGGTGTCAGCGCGAACATCGACTTTTACAGCGGCTTTGTCTATGAGATGCTCGGACTTCCCAAGGAGCTTTACACCCCGCTTTTTGCGGTCGCCAGAATAGTCGGCTGGAGTGCGCACCGCATCGAAGAACTTATAAACGGGAACAAGATTATCCGACCCGCCTATGTCAATGTTCACCCGCAGAGGGCTTATGTTCCCATGGTCGAGCGAACGGACGCGGCAGGCAGCACCGACACGGGCAACAAGTCGGATTCGACCGACAAACCAAACGCCTGAGTCAATGTAAAACAGACCGCGGGCGGTGTTGTGGATATCGCGCTTTGCTATTCGGGCGGGTATTTTTCCCGTCGACCGCCTCTGTTCTTAACATTATACCGTTGTGTTATATTTCCTGTTCGCGCCCGTCGGGTTCGGTACCCGACGGGCGCGAATTTTTTATAGGATAAAAACATCCGACCCCCGCTGCGGCAGGCGCGGGGTGTGCGCTCGGCGGCGGGTATTTCCCCTCCCCTCCTGTTTTTCGCGCCCGCGCAGGGTGCGGGCGCGGGGCGGTAGCGTTCGTCAGTGCCGTTCATTCATCAAAGCGGGAGCACGAGTGCCGGAGCGATCTTGTCCGGCGCGATGCTTTTCTCCCGAACGGCGCCCCGTCGCGGCGATTTTGGGGGTGTCGCGCTGACTCTACTCGCAGTAGAGTGCAAAAAAAGCCGCCCGTCGGCGCGCGCAGGGTGCGCGGCGGTGGGCGGCGGTAACGCTCCTCTTATAAGCCGTGAACCTATGAGCTGGCAAGAGCGGCAGGTTCAGGATAAAGCAGCGGCTATGTATGGATTTCCGTCGGCAAATACGACACCGTGCCTCTTCACTATGCACTTTTACTTATTACTTTCACTTTAAGCGTCGGTGCGCGTGGAGGTCCGTTCGCTCCCGCAAGAAGGAAATTTAGGATTTTGTTTGTGTCGTGTGCAACTAAATCTCTTGCAAATACCGTCCGAATGTCGTATAATGTTATACTGTATAGTAATAATTGTTTTTTTGGTGGTATTATGGGTAATGAAAAGAAAGTAAAAGAGATCACCTCAATGGAGGATGATTTCGCGCAATGGTACACCGATGTCGTTATAAAGTCGGAGCTTATTGACTATTCAAGCGTTCGCGGATGTATGGTCATAAGACCTTACGGCTACGCCATTTGGGAAAACATTCAGCATATTATGGACGGAATGTTCAAGGAGACCGGACATCAGAATGTATATATGCCGATGTTTATACCCGAAAGTCTTCTTCAAAAAGAGAAGGATCATGTTGAGGGCTTTGCCCCTGAGGTGGCATGGGTCACTCACGGCGGCAACGATCAGCTTGAAGAAAGGCTTTGCGTCCGTCCCACAAGCGAGACCCTCTTCTGCGATCATTACAAGAATATAATCCGCTCCTACCGCGATCTGCCCAAGCTTTACAATCAGTGGTGCAGTGTCGTCCGTTGGGAGAAGACTACAAGACCTTTCCTCCGTTCGCGCGAATTTTTGTGGCAGGAGGGGCATACCATCCACGCAACTGCCGAAGAGGCGCGCGAGGAGACCATCCGTATGCTCAATGTGTACGCAGACTTCTGCGAAAAATATCTCTGTATGCCTGTTGTCAAGGGTGTCAAGACAGAGAAGGAGCGCTTTGCGGGCGCTGAGGACACCTACACGATCGAGGCTTTGATGCATGACGGCAAAGCACTTCAGAGCGGCACCTCACACTATTTCGGAGACGGCTTCGCAAGGGCATTCGGTATACAGTATCTTGATAAGAACAACAATCTTGTATACCCGCATCAGACTTCGTGGGGTACGACAACCAGACTTATCGGCGCCTTGATAATGACTCACGGAGACGATAACGGTCTTGTACTGCCTCCGGCGGTCGCACCGATTCAGGTCATTGTCGTTCCCATCGCCATGCATAAAGAAGGGGTCACCGAAAAGGCGACCGCTCTTTGCGACAGAATAAAGAAGGTCTGCCGTGCGGATATCGATCTTCGCGAGCAGACGCCCGGCTGGAAGTTTGCCGAACACGAGATGAAGGGCGTTCCCATAAGGCTTGAGATCGGTCCTAAGGATATTGAAAACGGACAGTGCGTGCTTGTGCGCCGCGACACGGGTGAGAAGACCTCCGTTTCTCTCGAAAATGTTGAAGAGAGCATAAAGACCCTGCTCAAAGCCATAGCGGACAATATGTTTGAAACTGCGGTCCGCCGCCGTGAGAATATGACATATGACGCGCATGATCTTGACGAAATGGTTAAGATTGCCGCCGAAAAGCCCGGCTTTATTCGCGCCATGTGGTGCGGAGACCGCGCCTGTGAAGACAAGCTCAAGGAGGTTGCCGGAGTGACCTCAAGATGTATGCCTTTTGAGCAGGAGCATATTTCTGATAAGTGCGTTTGCTGCGGAAAGCCTGCCGCAAAGCTTGTTTATTGGGGAAAAGCATATTGATGGGAGAACCGAAAATGTTTAAAAAACTGAGTCTCTTCGTTTTAACGGCACTGCTTGCCGTTACCGTTTGCATTGCACCTGTTTTTGCCGAGCCCGAAGAGAGCGGAGAGGGTGAAGGCGTCTCCTCGATATCGTCGGTTGAGAGCGACGGAGAACACGAAAACACCTCCTCGACCTCTTCTGTCGTTTCACACAATAACTCCGTATCGTCAAAATCGTCCTCAAAACCTCAAGGCGGCGGTAATTATATAAAGGATGACTCGGCGTATTACGCAAGTATAAACTCAATAGGCGATGTCGAATCAAAGACCATGGCGGGAACCGACGACGGATCGTCGACCGTTTCTTCTCCCTCGTCGGTGGCGGACAAGACAAACAGCAGCCGGATCACGAGCAAGCTTAAAATCGGACTTTGGATATCGGTCGCTCTTGTCGCGGTCTGCGTGTTGATTCTTGTCAGCCTCAACAGGGTCTATAAACTCAAATACGAAGCTATCGACCCCGCCGCCAAGAAGAAAAAGCGCTCCGCATCGGGGAACGGCAACAGAGGAAACGCCTCGGATCACAGGGATCACAATCCCAACCACAGTCACAGACCGAGAGACTGATTTCTCGCCGTCGGTCACCGTTCGTTCTTATATATCCTTATAAATTCCGAGTTCGGAATTGTGAATGCCGAATTATGATTTCACAAGCATAACAACGGCGGACGGGTGCAAACGCACCCGCCCGCCGTTGTTTTTTTCTCCACGCGCCCCGAGCTTCAAAAAAAGGCGTGATCGTTGTTTTTAAGGATTCTGCGGTTTTATCGGCTTCAACGCAGAAAAGGGCGAAAACCACCGGGAAAAAGACGCTGACCGGCGGCAGGGTTCGTTTTCTCGCTTGCTTAAACCGTCGGAATTGCTCCGTTTGAGACAAACCGCCCGCATATTTCGGCGTGTTTTCACCTGCTTACCGTCGTGCCCGCGGAAATCGGTTTGCAAAGGAACGACTCATGCCCTGCAGCCGCAAGGCGTTCTTTTGCCGCTTTTGCATCTGCTTTGTTTGCAAACAAGCCATAGGCACTCGGACCCGAGCCGCTGACCGATGCCGCCGCGGCTCCGCTTTCGATCATAATGTTCACCGCTCTCTCGGTCTCGGTGTTTTGCCAGACCGCGGAAAAATCGTTGCGGATCGCAGCGCTTATGTCCGACAGACCGCCTTTTTCCAGTGCGGTGATCATTTTATCGGACGGTGCGGCATTGGGATACCTTAATTTTGAATCAAGCACCGAATACATTTCGGCGGTCGATCTTTTATTGCCGGGCTTTACAATAAGAATCTCGCAATCGGCAAGACCTGCGGCGAGCGGTGTGATGATCTCGCCGTAATGCGTGCAAAGCGCCGCACCGTTCACAAGAAAGAACGGCACATCGGCGCCGAGCCTTTCCGCGCTTCGGAAAAGCTCGTCTTCGTCCAAAAATCCGAACGCCTCATTAAGGAGCAGCAATGCCGCGGCGGCATCCGAGCTGCCGCCGCCGAGACCCGCTGCTTTCGGTATCCGCTTTGTCACCGTGAAGCTCACTCCGTCCGCCGCAGAGGAGCTGCGGCAGTGAGACCGGCAGGCGCAAGTCGGTGTGTCGTCGTTTCCGTGTACACCACTGTCGGGGTCGGCGTTTTTCTTTGCCTTTTCGTCCGCAAGGGCAAAATACAGTTTCGCCGCGCGGTATACCAGATCGTTTTCGCCGCCCAGCTCATCGTCACTTGACACGACGCTTATCCC
Organism: uncultured Clostridia bacterium; assembly: GCA_958445555.1. GTDB lineage: Bacteria > Bacillota > Clostridia > Oscillospirales > Acutalibacteraceae > RGIG7384. The sequence continues at coordinate 5,617 of CAUCSW010000023.1, forward strand.
TTTGATATCACTGCCCGTCCGAAGAGTTACGGTGTCGGAAAGCGATACCGTCTGCATTATGTTTTCAACGGTATGATAGCCGTTCTCGTCTCTGTTTGTCACGGCAAGAAAAAGGTTTATTTTGGCATAAGCCTCTCTCGTGAGCTTCATTTGTTCTCTCCGCCCGAGATTGCAACCGAGCCTGTCTTATCCGCGGTCTCCCCCGCAGGACGGTTTTTGTCAGCACCGCCGCTGCATCCGATCTCTTCAAGGAATTCTCCCACCTTGGCAAGCGCCGTTTTTATATGGTCAATGGAATAGCAATAGGATGCCCTGACATATCCCTCTCCGCTCTCTCCGAAAGCGGAGCCCGGAACAAGAGCGACCTTTTTGGAATAAAGCAGCTTTTCGCAGAATTCATTACTGCTCATTCCGGTGCTCTTTATGCAGGGGAAGGAGTAAAACGCCCCTTCGGGTTCAAAGCAGGTGAGCCCTAAGCGATTAAAGCCGTCAACGATTATTCTTCTGCGGTTGTCGTACTGCTCCAGCATCCGCTTTACATCGTCCTCGCCGTTTTTAAGAGCCTCTATAGCCGCATACTGAGCCGTCGTAGGCGCGCTCATAATTGCGAATTGATGTGCCTTGGTCATCTGTTTCAGGATCGGTTCGGGGCCGCAGGCATAACCCAGCCGCCAGCCGGTCATCGAGAAGGTCTTTGAGAATCCGCCCACCAATACCGTGCGCTCCTTCATTCCGTCGACAGAGGCGATCGAAATGTGTCTTTTGCCGCCATATGTCAGCTCGGCGTATATCTCATCCGACAACACGGCAATATCGGTTCCGCGGAGCACCTCGGCTATTCTTTCAAGGTCATCCCTTTCCATAATGGCGCCCGTGGGGTTGTTGGGATAGGGCATTATCAAAAGCTTTGTGCGCGGTGTTATCTTTTCCTTTAACTGCTCGGGGGTGAGGCGAAAGCCGTTTTCCGCTGTTGTGGTCACGGGCACCGGCACGCCCCCCGCAAGGCGGGTTATCGGATCGTAACAGACAAAGCAGGGTTCGGGAATAAGCACCTCATCGCCCGGAGCGACAAGCGCTCTCACCGTCATATCGATAGCCTCGCTGCCACCCACCGTGACAACGATTTCGCCCTTCGGATCGTACTCCAGCCCGAACCGACGCGCATTATATGCCGCGATCTCGTCGCGTAGGACTTTAAGTCCCCAGTTGGAGGTGTAGCGGGTCTTGCCCGCTTCAAGGGATGCGATCCCCGCTTCTCTTATATGCCAGGGGGTAAGAAAGTCGGGCTCTCCCACGCCTAAGGATATGACGCCTTCCATTTCCTCGGCTATATCAAAGAATTTTCTTATACCCGACGGTTTTATTTCTACAATGGTGGGGTTAAGTACCTTATCGTAATTCATCACAGTGAAAAGCTCCCTCTGTCGTCCTCTTCGGTATCGCAGAGCATGACATCAAGCTCTTTATATCTGCGCAGGACAAAATGTGTGGCGGTCGAGACTACTCCTTTCATAGGTGCAAGCCGTTTTGCAACGAACATTGCGACCTCCTGGAAGGTGCGTCCCTTTACCATGACACAAAAATCATAGGCTCCCGACATAAGGTATACCGATTCCACCTCGTCATATTTTGCCACCGTCTCGGCAAGCGCTTCAAAGCCGAAGTCGGACTGAGGCGTCACCTTGAGCTCTATCAGGGCGGAGACCTTTGCCGTATCAAGTCTTTCCCAGTCTATTACCGCCTTATATCCGCGGATAAGGCCCTCTTTTTTCATCTCTTCGATCTCGCGCTTTACCTCTTCTTCGGTGAGCCCCGTTATGACGGCAATGTCGGACATGGGGATCCTCGCGTTATCGGATAAAAGAGTAAGTATTTTCTTGTTCATTTTCAATTCTCCGCCTTCTTTAAAAAGTAATTGTTATATGTCAAATGTTTCATTGCTCCGGATGTATTTTTCGTTATATATCGACATCGGGTATCTGCCAATTTATCGGCTTTAATCCGTGTTTCACAAGATAATCGTTTGCGCGGCTGAAGTGTTTGCATCCGAAGAAGCCCCTGTAAGCCGACAACGGGCTCGGATGCGCCGCCTTAAGTACAAGGTGGTGCGGATTTGAAAGCAGCTCGGTCTTTGCCTGCGCCTGGCTGCCCCACAGAAGAAAGACGATCGGCTTCTCTCGCTCGTTGAGCAAAGAGATTATTCGGTCGGTCAATATTTCCCAGCCCTTTCCCTTATGGGAATTCGCTTCGCCTCTCCGCACCGTGAGAACGGCATTAAGGAGCAGCACTCCCTGCTCTGCCCACGGTGTCAGGCAGCCGTTGTTCGGCACCTTGCACCCGAGGTCGCTTTTAAGTTCATCAAAAATATTCACAAGCGACGGCGGCGGTTGTATGCCCGGCTTGACCGAAAAGCTCAGTCCGTGCGCCTGGCCCGGTTCGTGATAGGGGTCCTGCCCCAATATCACGACCGAAATATCATCATAATCAGCCGCCTTTATACTGTTGAATATATCATACATATCGGGATATACGGTCTTTGTCCGATACTCGTTTTTTAAGAATTCGCGCAGCTTCTTA
>CAUCSW010000024.1 GCA_958445555.1 uncultured Clostridia bacterium
CCAAAGCGGGTATAGAGATCGTATAATCGGTCTTTGAATACTGTTTTGTAGCGGAGATAATGCCGAGAGGAACGGCAATGATCACCTCAAAAACCATAGCTATTGCGCCCATAATGAAGCTGACCCATATAGTATCGTTGAACTTCTGGAGCACCGGAACGGTGTAATACCAGGAGTCGCCGAACTGGCCGCGGACAAGATTCCACATCCAGGCAAAGAATCCCACAACGATTCCCTTGTCCATATTGTACATCTGGGTGAGCTGTGCCATCCATTCCTCGTAGCTCTTGGAATTGGGCTGCATTGACTTCTGCCTTGCCATATTCTCTATGTAAGAGGTCGGCAGGCATCTCATTAAAACATATATGATAAAGGCGACGAAAAAGAGTATCATCACCGAAATCAACAGTCGCTTAACTATGTATTTTCGCAAAGTGATCCTCCGTTCTTGAATTTAATCGACCCGTGCGGTCAATGGCTTTCTGCGCAGCATTTGCTTTTTTCTCATAACAAGGACAAGCACATCTTCCGATGCTCATCCGGAATAAGGTTTTGTATTTCGTTCGGCACGCCGCCCGACTGTTTACCCCGCACTGCTCGGCTTTTCATCTCCGACATTCCGGTACTCCGAATTCACAAAGTGCATTTTACGGGATGATAATTAAAACCTATATTCCGGATAAGCAACCGAAGCCACCGGAGGGCAAAAGCCCTCCGGCAGCCTTGCTGCACTTTTATAAGTATGTTCCGTTAAGGAAATTACTTAAGCTCGATCTTCTCGATCTCGCTGAGCCAGCCGTAGAAGGTAGTGATATCACGAGTTACGGTGTCCATATTCACACGCTCGGTTGAGAATATAACAGCGTTCTGTCTCTGATATACCGGGATCTCGACTGCCCAATCGATAACCTTGTCAAGGCAAGCCTTGTACATGGATTTACGATAAGTCTGGTCTGTTGAAGAGCGGGCATCCACGATGAGCTTATCAAGCTCTGCATCGGTGATGCAGTACATATAGTTGGAACCGCCCTGGTTAGGACCGCCTATGGGGTTCTTCTTGTTTCCGAGTTCTTCCTTGTGGTTTGCAACATCGGAATAGTAGATCTGATGCATATCCGGATCAACGGTAGCATTCCAAGCAGCAGCCCAAAGAGCAACCTGGTGAGCCTCGAGGGCAGTCCAGAGCTCGGAAGAGTTGGTGAGGTCCTTAATGATCAGGTTGATGCCGATGTCGGCAAGAGCCTTCTTGGACTCGGCGGGGATCCATGCCTCATACTCAAGCTTTGCGCCCTTAGGAGCAGCGGTGACCTTGCCGTCGGTAACGGTGTAGCCTGCAGCCTCAAGGAATCCGAGAGCAGCCTTCTTGGCAGCCTCGTACCTGTCCTCAGCCTTCATATCGGAGGTGTAGATATCCTTACCGTTTACATCGGTAGAGAAAGCAAGCTTATAACCGTCATCGGAAGCACGGGGTGCAGCCCATGAAGTATCGGAGATCGGGTAGTTGATAACCGATGCAAGCTCGCCGTAGTAAGAGTCGATGGCAAGATCTCTGTATACACTGAAGATGGTGCCGAACGCCTTACGGAGGTTCTTGGAAGCTTCGGAACCGGGCTGATTGTCAACGCTCATAACGATAGCGTTCATACCGATGTAGCCGTATCCGAGGTTGTTTACGAGGTCGGTAGTGATCTTGTCGCCGACAAGTCCCTTATCGCCGTTTGTCTTGCTGATAGACTCAGCAGTGGTCTTCTTCATGGAAGGATCGGTGATATCGATAGTGCCGGTGGTAACACCGTTGAGCTTATCGTCTTCAGTGAGGCATTCCTGGAAGTTGACATACTTTGTCTTCGGAGCGCCGAGATAGTAGTTCTCGTTTGCTTCGTAGTTGATAACGCCCTTTTCAAACTTGATGAATTTGTAAGGACCGGCGCCCATAGGCCGGGTGGTCTTTTCACGGACAGGAGTAAGGTCGCCCTTATCGAATCCGAACTTGTTGTTGTTGTAGTCGTATTTTTCCTTCACGCCGTAGTAGTGAAGCGGAGCGATGGAAATACCGAGCTGGTAGATGGCAACTGCGTCTACCTCAGTGAGAGTTACACGCATCGAATAGTCACCGGTCTTCTGGATACCGGCGATGTTAGCGGCTGAATCGCCTGTCTGAACACCGGCTCTGTATTCGTTGCCGAGAGCTGAGATGGTGAGATTCTTTCTCGGATTTACTTCGTCTTCATCGACCCACTCGGTCTTTTCTGCAAGGACTTCGTCTCCGTCGAAGTTGTCAACGATAGCCTTCCAGAAATCGGCAGCGGTTGCTTTCTCATCAAGTTCGTAGCCCCAGTTTGCTGCGCAAGCCGCAACAGAATCGGTGCTGGCATTGTAGCCTTCTGATTTGCAGTAGTCGACAATTGCCTGTGCAAAGTCGGCGCCGGAATTATTGTTGTAGTAATCCCAGAACTTGTTGTACTGCTCTTCGGTGAAGTAATCGGTAGCGGTGTAACCGTCCTTACCTGCCTTGAAGATAAGCTCGCCGCGTCCTTCCATACCTGAACGGTATTCTTCAATGCCTTCAATAGGAAGAGCATAAAGGGTGCTGTTGCCTTCGTATGTAGGATCGCAGAGAACATACATAGAGAAGATAACATCATCTATTGTGAGCTTCTCGCCGTCGGAGAACTTAATGTCCTCACGAAGCTTAAAGTCATAATAGACCTTACCGGTTTCCTTGTCCTCAGTAATGGTGAGGTCGGCGGGACCGTAATAGGTATAATCGGTTCCGTTGTATGCCTTGGTCTCACCCTCAATACCCTTGAGGATGATCGCACCCGTACGGTCGGAGGTGAGCAGACCGAGCTGAGTCATTGCCTGAGCATCCTGGTCATATGCAGTCTCCGAAAAGAAGGGTGAGAACTTGCTGCTGAACGGGGAATAACCCACAACCAGCGTGTCGTTCGTCTTCTTGCAGCCGGCGAAAAGACCGACGACCATAAGAAGGGCAAGAACGACTGAAAAGATTCTCATTGCGCTTTTCATTTTCTTTTCTCCTTAAATAAGATTTTATAATTATCAAACCGTGCTCCGGTCTGAAATTACCGTAAGTTTTCGGGAGAAACCGTTGATGATCCTTTTTACCGTTCGGAGGGTGCTTCTTTCCCGACAGGGCGCTCCGAAGTATCGGTCCGAACCGACGAAAATGATCAGGTGTCTTTTTTTGCGGGCAGGATCTTCGCGAATTTCTGCTTGCGAAAGCGTTGAGATGCCGCGAACGAAAGTGCCGACGCCGCAAGTTTCAGGACTATATAGATAACGGTTTCCGCTGCCCTTTCTCCGACGCCGTTCAATGCGATATAAATACCCGTGCAAACGGCGCCTGCCGCCGCAGATCCTGCGGCGCAGAAGAGAAAGATCGGAATTCTTTTCGCGCTCTTCACATAAATGTATTCACGAAGCGGTTTTTCCGAAAAGATCACCTTTACCGCGGCAGCATCTCCGAGCAGGACCGCTATCAGTTCAAAGAGCAGCGGCAAAACGACATAAAAGCAGTTTGTTGACCCTTCGGCGGAAATGCATCCGCTCGCCGCCGAAACTGCGGTTATAACGGTCATTACCGCGCCCAATAATCGGCAATAGGATTTGATATTGCCGTTTTCAGGCTCATAACGGGCACCGCCGTAGAGGTATCCGCCGTTTTCATCGGCAACAAAGTCATTGAGATAAGCCCGTCTTCCGCCTTTATTATTAAGCATATCAGGCTATTCCCGTGAGGTCGAAGCTCTCAAGCCACTTTTTCGCATCAGTGCAAACGCCCGCGAGGCACTTTTCATCGAACGGGCTTTCGAGGCCTGCGTTTTTAAGCAGCTCGGTAAAGACTCTGCTTCCGCCCTGGCCCGTGTATGCCATATAATGCTTCCAGGCATCGGTAAGATCCTTTTGTATCATTGCCCAGAACTGGAGAGCTACCGTTTGCGCAAGGCAGTAATCTATATAGTAGAACGGGCTTGAGTAGATATGGTGTTGTCTCTGCCAGCCCTCGCCGTCGGCGTAGAACGGAATGTCTCCGTCCAGTCTGAGCCAAGGCATATACACACCAAGGAGCTTCTTCCACACTGCGTGGCGCTCGGCGGGTGTCATATCGGGTTTGGCATAGACTTCGTGCTGGAAATGGTCGACCATGGTACCGTAAGGAATAAATGTTACTGCGCCGGCAAGGTGACTGTAGTAGAACTTACGGGTATCTTTACCGAAGAATCCTTCCGCCCAGGGCCATGAGAAGAATTCCATTGACATTGAATGGACTTCACAACCCTCAAGGCTCGGCCAAACGGTCTCCATGGGTATACGCTTACGGTTGAGCCAATCTGCGAAGGCATGTCCCGCCTCATGGGTGACGGTCTCAACATCGTCCCTTGTGCCGTTGAAGTTGGCAAAGATGAAGGGGACTTCATAATCATAAAGGCTTGTACAATATCCGCCGCCGGCTTTACCTTCGGTTGAAAGAAGGTCAAGCAGCTCATTATCGGTCATTATCTTGAAGAACTCGGCGGTTTCGGGCGAAAGCTCATTGTAAAATTTCTTTGCGTGTTCCACGATCGCGTCGGCATCGCCGCAGGGTTTGGGATTACCGGAGCGGAACATAAGGGCCGCATCCGCAAAGCTCAGAGGATACTCCTTACCGAGGCGTTTTGCCTGCTCGCGGTAGATCTCATCCGCTATGGGGACAAGGTGTTTTACGACCGCAGAGCGGAATTTCTCGACATCGCTCTTTGTGTAGCAGTTTCTGCCCATACGGTAATACCCGAGGGTCGTATATCCCTCATAACCGAGCTTTTTGCCCATACCGTCACGCAGGTGAGTAAGTTTGTCGTAAATACCGTCAAGCTGATCCTGATGCTCCTTATACCACTTACCCTCTGCCTTCCAAGCGGCGAGGCGGCGATCGTCATCGGGATCGTTTTTGAAAGGAGCGAGCTGAGATATCGTGTATACTCCGCCTTCGAAAGGTATCGCGGCAGAGGCAAGCAGCTTTTCGTATTCCTGAGTGAGGTCGTTCTCCTTCTGAAGATCCGGTATTATTTCGGTTGAGAATGTCTTTAGGCTGATCTCGGCGTTTATGAACATAAGGTCGCCGTATTCATCTGCAAAATCCTTACGGAAAGGGCTTTTCAGCATTGCTGCGGTCCAGCTTTGGGTATACTCTTCAAGCTCGGGGCCGACGGCGTTCCAAAACTTTTCTTCATTATCATAGAACTCATCGCGGGTATCTATTGAATGGCGGATACTCACGAGGGTGGCGAGGGTATATACTTTTTTAAGGAGCTTTTCCTTTTTTAAGAACATTTCTTTTACCTCGGAATAGCTCTTTGCGTTTTTCAAAACTTCGGTAAGACCTTTAAGTTCGCTTTTTACGGCTTCAACATTCGGTCTTGCATACGGCATTTCACTGAATTTCATAAAAAGCACCTCCGTACATAACGGTTTACATCTGACAGATTATCCGACAAGATTCGTCAAGCTTCGACATAAAAATAATTATGCTCCGCCAAGATACAATATTATTGATAAATTATATCACAAAAACAGAAAATTGCAATAGTAAAATCAGATAAAGACCCTCTTTATTATTCAAGTTGACATTTATTTACATTTTTTTGCATAGATTATACATCCGCTCCCTGCCGCATTTTGCCTTGTGACGCAGTGAAAACGCCGTCCTCATCCGGGTCTCGGGCGCAATTTTGCAATTTGCAATCGAAGATCATCATATACATTATTTACCGTAACGCCGCTCTGACGGCAGCAGTACCCGAGGTAAATATTGCCGCTGAAAATTTACATTCAGGTCGGCTCGGCACGAAAAAAGTATTCTGTCGGAGAAACGGTTCACCGACGAACACCGTCCGAAGCGGCGGCAAACGAGAGATGATTATGAAGAAACCGATCCGTTGCAAAGAGATGCCCGTCTGTCCGATTTACGGGCGCGCTTTCATCCATACCGATCATATCGGCATCGAGGACAGCAAATCCGCCTCAGGTGTATGCGGTCCGCTTTTTTCACATTGCCTGCAGCTGATCATTGCAGAGACCTGCGGCAGCGATTGCCGTTACACGCTTTTTGAAAGGCAGCACCGCTTTGATAAATATCTTCCCGTGCCGTCTTTCGGCGATCTTTACGGTCACTGCGGCAGGAACGGTGCCGTATACAAAAGGAGGAGCGGCACCCTCACTACGCCTCTGGGACTTTTTAAGCTCGGTTTTGCCTTCGGAACCGTCCCGCCGCCCGAAGGGCTCGTCCTCCCATTTAAGCGCGCGGGGAAGCACTCGGTTTGGGTATGCGATTACGGTTCACGGTTCTACAACAGTTGGCAGGAGGAAGATACAGTCGAATGCGACTGGTCGAATGATCTTTGCGAGCGGCTTACGGAATTCGGCGATTCCTACCGACTCGGCTGCGTCATTGAATACAACACCGATCATAGCAGGCAGGACGATTCCGGCAGTGCAATATTTCTGCACTGCGGGGACGGTCCCACGGCGGGGTGTCTTTCGCTGCCCGAGGGTGATCTTACAAGGCTTATGGTTCATCTTGATCCCGCATATGATCCGTCGGTATTTATTACCGATAGCGAGGGGATGAAATTTTTTGAGAGGATAAACAAGGAGTGATCATCTGGGCGGCATACGGTGAGGGGAAAGCGGTAGGATAGCGGGAACGGGAGGGAGAAACGGAGCCGCCCGTCGGTGCGCGCATTCGTGCGCGGCGGTGGGCGGCGGTGAGCGGCGGAGATTAAGCGGAAAGCGATTTTGCCGTTGCAACCGATGGTATAGACGGCACATATAACGGCAGAGGCAAAAGAGCCGGAACAAAAAACATACCCTGCGGGAAATACCCGCAGGGTACCGAATCGCAAGTCGATCATTTTTTAGCTTGATGGCACGAACCGCCCATCGGGCAGGAGGCACAATTGCACCCGCACGCCGACTTGCCTTTCTTCTTGTCTTTAACCATCTTGACGATTATCAATGCGATAACGGCGGCAAGAACCGCGCATATGATTATCGTGGGGTAGTTATTTGACAACCATTCAATCATATAAGATCACTTCCGATATTCATTGTTTCCTATTACTTAATTGTAAGCTTTGTAGCTGCCTTATAAGGCTTTGCAATCATATAGATCGCGAAGGCAAGGATGAGGGCCGCCACTGCAAGACCCGGCCAGTTTATCACGCCTGTTGCGAACACGCTGCCGATCTGGTAGATGACGAATGATACACAGTAAGCAAACACGCACTGATATCCGATCGCAAACCAGGTCCACTTAGCGGAGTTCATCTCACGCTTGATAGCGCCGATAGCCGCGAAGCAAGGTGCGCAAAGCAGGTTGAAGAGGAGGAACGAATAAGCTGCAAGCTTTGACATTCCTTCGAAGTCGAGGACTCCGAATACTCCGACGACCTCTTCCTTAGCAGCAAGACCCATTATTGTAGCTATTGTCGCCCTTATGTTGCCGAATCCGAGAGGAGCGAAGATCCAGCTTACGGCGCCGCCGATGATTCCGAGGATACTATCCTCAAGTTCCATATCGGCGCTGAAGCCGAAGCCGCCGGACGGAAGCTTTCCGAACACGCTGCCCGCCCAGATTATGATCGAAGAAAGAAGGATGATGGTTCCCGCTTTCTTGATGAACGACCAGCCGCGCTCCCACATTGAACGGAAGATGTTTGACGGTGTAGGCCAATGGTAAGCGGGAAGCTCCATAACGAACGGAGCGGGATCTCCTGCGAACATCTTTGTCTTCTTAAGCATGATACCCGATATGATGATCGCAGCGGCACCGACGAAGTATGCACTCGGTGCGACCCACCATGCGCCGTGAAACATTGCAGATGCAATGAGTGCGATTATCGGGAGTTTTGCTCCGCAGGGGATAAATGTTGTTGTCATTATGGTCATTCTGCGGTCGCGTGCGTTTTCAATGGTACGCGAGGCCATTATACCGGGAACGCCGCATCCGGTGCCTATGAGCATCGGTATGAAGGATTTACCTGACAGACCGAACTTACGGAATATACGGTCCATAATGAAGGCTATAACAAGCTTCATGCCGAGCTCATATATAAGCTCAG
>CAUCSW010000025.1 GCA_958445555.1 uncultured Clostridia bacterium
AGATGCGAGATGATCGGATCCGATCCGCTCATCCTGCTTGACGGTTCTCACAACCCTGCCGGGGGAGCGGCGCTTGCTGATGTTCTGGCAAAGCTCAATGTCAGGGGTGCGGTTATGCTGCTCGGTATGATGGCAGACAAGGATACCGACGGGTACATAAAGTCGGTCGCACCGTTTTTTGACAATGCGGTGACGGTTACCGTGCCGGGCAATCCGCGCGCGATCTCATCCGAGAAGCTTCTGCAAAAATGCAGCGGGCTCATAAAAAATGTATTTGCCGCACCCGACTGCGGAGCGGCGCTTGATATGGCGTTTTCGATTTCCGAGGGAAACGCACCGATAGTCGTATGCGGGTCGCTTTACCTTGCGGGCGATATAAGGAAAGAATTATTGAAGCGGGCGAAAAAAAGATAATTACGGCGGTTTTTGTCATTTTGCGGCCGTGCCGCTTTTGCTGACAAAAGAAAATCAAAAAAATACACTCGGCGCGCAGGATAAGACAAAATCCGCGCGGACAAGCCTCTATCATTTATCGGTAGAGGCTTTTTTCTTTTCTCTAAAAATGAGGTGTTGTATATGAAACTTGAAATCGTCTACGAAAAAGGAGTGCTGACAGTGATGTTGTTCGGCGAACTTGATCATCATACCGCTCTTGCCGCACGCAACGAGACCGATACGGTGATAGAAAGAGTGAAGCCGGAGCGGGTGTTGCTTGACTTCGGAGGTGTCACATTTATGGATAGCTCTGGAATAGGCTTCGTTATGGGCAGATATCGCCTTGCGATGAAGCTCGGTGCCGAGACAGAGGTCATAAATGCCGGCAGCGCGATATACAAGGTCATGAAACTGTCGGGACTTGAAAGAATCGTAAAGCTGACAAAGAAGGGGGCATAGAATATGAAAAACGAAATGAAACTTACTGTTGATTCGCTTTCGGTCAACGAGGCATTTGTGAGGGTGGCGGTAGCTGCTTTTGTATCATCGCTTGATCCTACGATCGAGGAGATCAACGACATAAAAACCGCAGTCAGCGAGGCGGTGACAAATGCGATCGTTCACGCCTATCGGGACGCAGTGGGAAAAATATACATAACCGTATCGACCGAGGAATCCACGGTCAGGATAAGCGTAAGAGACAGAGGCTGCGGAATTGAAAACATCAAGCAGGCAATGGAACCGCTTTTCACCACCGGAGGTGAGGAGAGAGCGGGACTCGGATTTGCCGTTATGGAAAGTTTTACCGACAGACTTACCGTTCATTCAAGGGTGGGAAAAGGAACGGTCGTGACTATGATGAAGAAGATCAGGTCAAAATATGCCGGCGGCAGATGAACGCAACCGCTTTATAGAAAAGCATTACGGGCTGGTTCATGCCTGTTGTCATCGTTTTACGGGCAGAGGGGTTGACTATGAGGATCTTTTTCAGGCGGGCAGCGTAGGGCTTATAAAAGCAGCCGATGCGTTCGACGAAAGCCGCAATGTCTGCTTTTCTACATATGCGGTTCCTGTTATCCTCGGAGAGATCAAACGGATATTCCGTGACGGCGGCACCGTCAAAGTGGGAAGAACGCTTAAAGAGCGTTCAATAAAGATAAATGCAGCAAGGGAGAGGATGCTCAAAAAAAACGGAACAGAACCGACCGTCAGCGAACTCGCGTCTGAGCTGAAGCTCAGCGAAGAGGAGGTCATAGAAGCGATAGGTGCGGCGCAGCCCTGTTTATCACTTTCGGTACAGGGCGGAGAAGGTGAGGAGGAAACGGTCGATCTGCCTGTCGATTGTGACGAGGAAATGTTTGACCGCATAGCGATTGGAGAGATCAGGCAGTCGCTTTCCGACTCGGAGTGGCAGCTGATAGGCCTCAGATACTTTAAGGGAAAAACTCAGAACGAGACCGCAGTTATTCTCGGTATGACCCAGGTGCAGGTATCAAGAAAGGAGCGCGCCATTCTTGCCGCTTTGAGAAAGAAGTTTGCTTAGGCAAAATGTGAGGCAGACGGGAATGCAATACGGCGGCTTTGGCTGCGACCCGGATTCGCAATGCAGCTGAGGATCGAAAAAAAGAAAAAGGATGAAACCGAAAACGCAGAAGTATGATCAAAGTCATTGTTAACCGGTGATATTGTAGATGAATAAAGATCTTCAACAGATCACTTTAATGTGCGGCGCGGCAAGCAGAGATGGCTGCCGCGCCGTTTTTTTTTTTCTCTTCACCGTGAATACGGCCTCCCACGCTCGGCGGAGTAAGCATAATACCATTGTCACTTATTCGACGTCACAAGCAAGCAGGCGTCGTACCGATCGGAGGCGCCGCTTTGTATCGGTTGACATAATAACAATAAAAAACAAATTGTGGCTATTGTAAACTCAGAGTAATTTTGTTATAATTACATTTAAGCAGTGCATAACATCGGGAAAAGCGTTGACGGGATTTCCTAATGCAACGATTCTGCATTGCCGGTCTTTCGACAGTATTCTGACTTTTGTTAAGTATTGATATAAGGAGATGACCGCGTGTAATGAAGAAAATTTTGAGCTTGATACTTATAGCAGCAACAACTGCGGCTGTCTTTATGTACGGATTTCTTGCGGCAAATGCAGCGACCTATCCCGTAAGCGGAACGGTTGTTACATCGTCGGACAACCTTAATATGCGCAGCACGCCGTCGACAAGCTCTTTGGTCATCGCTTCTATACCCTCGGGCACGACGGTTACCGTCACCGGAGAAGCGACGGGCACTGCGGTGGGCGGCGTCACCAAATGGTACAGTATCATATACTCGGGAAAGAGCGGGTATGTGCATTCGAATTATATTTACATAACACCCGAAACACCTGCGGACGGTGATTTCGAAAAGCAACTGACCGCACAGGGTTTCCCTGAAAGCTATAAAGTTCTGTTGAGAAAGCTGCACGCAAAGTATCCGAACTGGGAATTCACCGCGCTGCATACAAATTTGAGCTGGAACAATGTTGTTACTGCTGAGTTCGGGGGTTCAAGTCTGATAGACAAATCGGCTTCAAACTCATGGAAAACCTATGACAAAGGATTCTACAATTTCAGCACGGGAAGCTTTGTTACCTTTGACGGCGGCGCTTACCATGCGGCGAGCGTTGAATATCTTAAATACTGTCTTGATCCGCGCAACTTCCTTGATGACACGAGCGTATTTATGTTTTTGGCCGCAAGGGGTCAAACAGGTGAAACGGAGCAGGGTGTAAAGAACATTCTTTCGGGACTTAAGTGGGCGGCAACCTATCCCGACAACGACGAAAAGGTATATATTTTTACCGACGGCAGCTATAAGATCACCTCGTCAAAGGATGATCAGGAAACGACCGAAGGCGGCTCGTCGGAATCATCCGACCCGACCTCGTCGGAAGGCAGTGTCTCGGGCGGCACTTCAAGCGAAGCATCGTCCTCATCCTCTTCTTTCGGGACTTCCTCCGGCAGTGAGCAGGATAAGGAGATAAAGCCCGGAGATATCATTGACGGCAAGACCGTAAAAGAAATCGTCAATGTAAACAGTTATGCGTCAGCGTTTTCCGCCGCGCAGAGGCTTACGGGAATAAGCTCATATATGCTCGCGTCGCGGCTTCGTCAGGAGCAGGGCGTTAACGGAAATCCGAGCGGCAGGGGAGAAGTGGGAGTAAGGGGCATAGCTGCGGTTGGTAGCCTCGAGGGCTACTACAATCTGTGGAATATAAAAACATACGGTGATAATAAATATGTCCAGGGTGCACAACACGCCAAGAGCCAGGGGTGGGACACTCCGCTAAAATCCTTGATAGGCGGTTCGAAATTCCTTGACGATAATTACTTTAAGACCGGTCAGGACACTCTGTATCTTCAGAAATTCGATGTCATTGACGGCGGCAACGGTTACTATTGGCATGAGTATATGACATACCTGCCGGCGCCCGTGAGCGAGGCTTCCATACTTAAGAGAGGCTTTACCTCTGAAACAATAAAAAATGCCGCGGTGTTCAAAATACCCGTTTATACTGGTATGCCTGATTCTGCCTGTGTCAAGCCTACCGCGAGCGGAACAAATAACAACTACTTAAAATCCATAACGGTCGAGAATTATGAGCTCTCCTCGGCTTTCGATGTCTATAAATTCTCCTATGATACCGTGGTGACCGATGCGAGCGTGAGCGTTACCGCAGTGCCGTATGACAGCGGAGCAAAGGTCACGGGAGGGGGCAATATCTCATTAAATTACGGAAATAACACCGTCACACTTACCGTCACGGCATCAAACGGCAGCAAGAGGAACTACACGGTAAGCATATTCAGAAAAGAAATGGTACCCGATCCCGACGATCCGAAAATACCGATCATCACATCGGATACCTACACCGTCGGTGAATATGTCACGAGGGTGGAGCCCGGAACGACGGCTGAGGTGTTCAAAGAAAAGTTTACGGTCGCCGACGGAACGGCAAAGCTTTTCGGCGCCGACAATACCGAAAAATCGGCAAGCAGTCTTGTCTGTACGGGTGACACCGTGGTTATTTACGATACCACAGGCACAGAGGCAATGAGGTATGCCGTTGTGATCTACGGTGATGTAAACCGCGACGGATATGTCAATTCAATTGATCTGCTTGTCGCGCAGCGCGCAATACTCCTTATATCGGAGATAGATAAGGTGCAGACGGTTGCCGCCAACGCCAACAAGGATGCCTCATTGAATTCCATTGATTTGTTGTATATACAGATGTTTATACTCGGAAAAAGAGAAACCATACAGGGGGATTGACGAATGATAAAAAAGATGATCGGTATTGTTTTTGCCGCAGTGATCGTTGCGACCGCCGTCCTTCCCGTCGCACACGCGGCACCCACCGCAACGGCTGCCATATCGGTAAGTCCGACAACGGTTACCGTCGGTGCAAATGTCACGGTCGTTGTAAAGCTCTCTGGTTCGGTGGGTGCGATAGGAGTCGCCCATTCCGAAATTGCGTATGATGATTCGCTTTTGGACTACTCATCCTCACAAAGCGGAGATTTTGATTCAAACGGAACGGGCGGAAAGGTCAGGATGTCCTACTTTGCGCGCGACGGAGTCGGCAAGCAGACCTTATCGCAGACGCTGACATTCAAGAGCAAAAAGACCGGCAGCGGTACCGTGAAGGTTAAGATAACCTCAATGGCGGACGGTAATGCGTCGACGCTTACTCCGCCGAGTGATAAAAGCGCATCGGTAAATGTGCAAAACCCGCAGAAATCGTCCAACAATAACCTGTCCAAGGTCGATATCGGCGTCGCGGATTCAAGCAATAAACCGTTGAAGTATAAACTTGCACCGAGCTTTTCTCCGTCGGTGGTCACATATACTCTCACGGTTCCTCACAATACCGATACAGTCACGATAAACGGGACGGCTGCAGACAGTAAAGCAAAGTCGAACACCACGGGCGATTACAAGATCACCGGAGAAAAGGGACAGAAAAAGGTGACCGTTACTGCGGAAAACGGGGCGGTAAAGGTATACACATTTAACATCGTAAAAGAAAAAAATTCTTCTTCACAGGGCGGGGGGCAAACCTCTTCTTCGGGCTCAACATCCTCTTCGTCCGCTTCGTCAAACACATCGTCGGAACCCGCTCCCGCGGATGACCTGACGGTAACGGTCGACGGGAAAGAAATGAAAGTGCTGGCAGATGTTACGGGTATCAAGGCCCCGTCAGGTTTCAATGCGACAATATCGACCTTCAACGGTGTCGAAATCCCCGCTTTTGAAAGCAGCGACGGGAAGATGATCCTTGTCGCTTTGAGCGACGGAAAGGACTCGGCACTGTATATCTACCGTAGGGAAACGATAGAATTTTCACTGCCGGTGAACTATAAATACGGGGATAATGAGTATCTTCTTGACAGTGTTTTGTATTACATAAAGCAGCCTTCGGGAAGCTCGACCTCCGAGATAGAAATAGGCGGCGTGAAGTTGTCCTCATTCATCTTCGGAGAATACGGAGAGTTTCCCCTTGTGTGGGGAGTGAGGCTCGGAGAGGGCAGCGGTCTGTATGTATACGACAACAACGAAAAAACCCTACAGAGGTATTACGGCGATACGGTCTGAGCGTCTTCCGGCAACAACGGTAATGACGGCGTCGACCGCGCGGATGTGGATCCGCTGGCGTCCAAAAGGACAGTGGGTCTCGCGACATTTGCTGCGACTGTCGCAGCGCTCACGGCAGCTGTGCTCGCTGCGGTGGTTGCGATAATTGCTCAGGCGGGTAAGATCAAGACCCTTAAGGAGGTCGGAAACACGAGCCCGTATACGGTGGAACACTTTTCGGGAGATTCCGTTCTGAAAGACGACAGCGCCTTAAAGAATACCGATATGACCGAAGCAGAGGACAAGAACGATTTGAACGCCGATAACAAAGATGACGGCGCGGGTGATCAATGATCAACGGTCGGCGACCTAAGCCCATAGATCAATGACACAACGTAAAGGTAATCGGCAGTTGAGGATCGGTTACGGATGATCGGACGCTGAACGGACCTTATTGTTTGGCCGCTTGCATCGGCGGGACACCAAAGGACGGATATATCTGCGGTGCGCGATCGCAGGTACAATAAACAAAAAAACAGGCTGCCGCAAGAGCGAAAGAATCGCGAGCGGCAGCCTTGGATTTTGTAAACTGTTAAAATATCGAAAACTATTTATGCTTTTCATCGAAAGCACACAGAGGGCATGAAAAATATTTACTTTTTACTCGGTTTAGGCAATTATTTTTTCAAATAAAGGCATATGAAAACACCCGGAATTCAGTCGGTTACAAAGCTTTTGGATATTAAGGCAAAGCCGAGCAATAAAAACCGCGTTTTCGTCTTGTATTTTCCTTTGGTTAAAAACCGGCGAAAAGCATGGTTTTCCTTCATCACACCAAAGGCTCCCTCGACCTGTATGGGATTGTTCATCAGCAGTATAATACCATCATCGAATGCTATGAGCTGTCCGGATTTTTCTTTTTTTGCCATTGCCTGAGATAATCTGAGCTTTCTGTTTTCATACTGTCCCTTAAAGCGTTTATCCCGGGAATATAACCGAGGAGACAGAAATTGAACATAAAGAGTTTATCGACGATGCGAAAATCATGATGGGTACTTTTATACATGAGGGCTTTGCACCCCCTTGTGCTCGGAAAACTGCTTGATATAAGAACTTCTTCGACAGAAAAATAAAAAAGTGCGGTAGCCCATTGTATTATGGACTACCGCATTTCGTGGTGCGAGTAATGGGACTTGAACCCATACGTTATACAACACACGCCCCTCAAACGTGCCTGTCTGCCAATTCCAGCACACTCGCATTTATTTGCCGTCTCAAGCGACTTTGATATTATAACATCACCGCGGCGTATTGTCAATACCCAAAAGGGCGGTTTTAAAAATACTTTTATCACCCGTTCCCACGGCAGCTTCAGTCTATTGCCCGCAAGAGTACATACCCGTGGTTTACTGCCGCGGGCGCAGGGTGCCGCCGCCCCGTCTTTCGCGCAAGGTGCGGAAGGTGGGGCGGCGTGTGTTTTGTTTTTATGTGTCTTTATGGCCGCCTATTATCTGAACGGCTGCATATCATTATCAAGGATAAGAGTCCTTATGATCCTTTTATCGGGGTCGCGTCCGCTGCTCTTTTTGAATGCATCAAAGCAAAGCGTCGGGTTGAGGCTCAGATCGTTGCCCGAAGGCAGGCACAGACCGACCGACGGACCATCATCGGTGTCTTCCTTAACAGGGCACTTTATATTGTCGGTCAGGTCGACACTGCTCACGATCCCTTTTTTATTGGTTTTGTCGGCAACCACCCGCTCACTCGTCAGAAAATCAAAAAACAGATCGCGATCCTCTTCATTGTCAAACACGATCCGATATTGCGACCAAGCAACATACTTTGCCTTCAGAACAGGTTCAAACGCCTCTCTGATCCTGATACCCGGCACTGCCTTTTTGTTCAGAGCCGCAGTCAGCATTTCATCAGTATACGCGTCATCGGTTATCTTAAGGTCGGCAATTTCATAAACGCTCTCAAACCCGAGCGAGAGCGGAAGCGCAAAAGAGACATACGGGTGCGGACTGAAGCCCTCGGTATA
>CAUCSW010000026.1 GCA_958445555.1 uncultured Clostridia bacterium
AGAGTGGAGCTTTGCCTACGGCGATTATGACGATAACAACCAGCCCGATCCCGACGAAGCGTTTGCGCTCATAAAGCGGTTTACGGGTCCCGGAAGGATATTCCTTCTGCATGCGACCTCCTGGACGAACGCGATCATACTCGACCGCGTGCTTGATTACTGGCAGAGCGAAGGATATACCGTAGTCGCCTACCCGAACGAACCGGCGTAACGCGCGGGGAGTGTCACTTTTTTTGAATCCGTACGGCAAAAAGCAGCGCGTTCGGGAAACGGAATCCTTCAGGCGGTTATACTTATCCTCATTCGGATATTCTCATCCGGAAAACCGAAATCAAAAAAACAATTCGGTCTTAAGGGATCGCCCTGCGCAAGTAAGGCGGTCCCTTCGGACTGTCGAAAGGAATCTTAAGCGGTGTATAATGAGCTTACGCAGGCGGATATAGACAAAATGAACGAAGAGCTTGACCACAGGATACTCGTGGTGCGCCCCGCCATACTTGAAGAAGTAAAGTTTGCAAGAAGCCACGGAGATCTGAGCGAAAATGCCGAATATCATGCCGCCAAGCGCGAACGCGGCAGAAACGAGAGTCGGATAAGATATCTGAAAAACATGATAAGAACGGCGAAGATCATCTCCGCCGAAAGCTTGCCCGACGAGATAGGTCTTTACGATTCGGTCGAATTCAACATTGCAGGAACCGAAAAAAACATGAAGGTGCAGATCGTCACGACCTTCGGAAACGACACCTTAAAAGGCCTGATTTCCAAAGAGTCGCCCGTGGGAAGGGCGCTGCTCGGTCACAAGGCGGGCGAAAGGGTCACGGTGACGGTCAGCCCCGAAATGAGTTACGATATAATAGTTCTGTCTATTGAAAAAGGTACGAAATAACTGTCCCTTATAAGAGCGGGAAATGTCGGATATGTATTTTTTCGTCTGCCCGACAACCTCGGGATCGAATGTGTGTTTTTCCACCGACCCTGCAAAACCGGCAGGATCGGATGTCGATGTTTTTTCGTAAGGAGCGACAAATGGAAGTTAAAATAGGAAAGCTTACGATATGCGGATGGGCATCCCTTGTGCCCATGGCGGGTGTCGCCGACCGTGCTATGCGCGAGATATGCAGAGCCCACGGTGCGGCGTTTTGCGTCGGCGAGCTTGCGAGCGCGAAAGGAATAAGTCTTCACGATGCTCACTCGGCGGCGTATTTATCCTGCTCCGACACCGAAAGGCCGTTCGGGCCTCAACTGTTCGGAAGCGATCCCGAGACCATGGCGTTCGCAGCAAAAAAAGCGCTTGAGTTCTCACCCGATTTTATAGATATAAATATGGGATGTCCCGCGCCCAAAGTGGCCGTGAACTCGAAAGGCGGATCGGCGCTCCTCAAGGATCCGATCCTTGCGGGAGAGATAGTAAAAGCGGTCGCGGAGGTCTGCGGAGACACACCCGTGACGGTAAAGATCAGAACGGGGTGGGACAGTGAGCACATAGTCGCCCCGTCTCTTGCCGAGATCTGCGAAGCGGCGGGTGCCGCGGCAATCACCGTGCACGGGAGGACCAGGGCGCAAATGTATGCGCCCGGTGTTGACAAAGAGACCGTACGGGCAGTAAAGCGGTCGGTCGGCATTCCCGTCATTGCCAACGGCGATGTGATCGACGGACCCTCGGCCGCCGAAATGTATGAAGAGACCGGCTGCGACCTGGTTGCGGTCGGCAGGGCAGCCATGGGTGATCCGTGGGTGTTTACACGGATAAACGCCTATCTTTCGGAGGGCAGGATCCTTCCTCCTCCCACCCTTTCCGAAAAGCTTACGGGTCTGATAGAGCAGACCGAAAAAATGCGTCGATACAAGGGTGACCGCACGGCGTTTCTGGAATGCCGAAAGCACGCCGCATGGTATATGAAAGGACTTAAGGGTGCCGCCGAGCTCAGGCGGCAGAGCGGTACCGTTTCGGACGAAGAGGGGCTTTTTGCCCTATGCCGTCGGGCAGAGGAGCTTCAGAGGGGCTGAATTCTATTTATTAACCTGCCCGCGGCGCGCAAGGCGCGCCGCGGGCAGGTGTTCTGATAAAAGAAGCAACCGACGGTCAAAACCGAACCGACGCGCCGCGTATATTCATGTGGTTATGATTTCTCTTCGGAACAAACAATATGTAAAAAAGCGCTCGGAAGGAGGCAACCGCACACCGCTCAGTTTTTAATGCTTTGCATGGGCGCGGGGATCTGCCCGCCTCTGTTTATAAACTTTGCAGGCGACGCGGTGTTGACCTGCATCACGGGGCCGGAGCCGAAGAGTCCCCCGAATTCCAAAGTGTCTCCCGCTTTTTTGCCTATGGCGGGGATGACTCTGACCGCGGTGGTCTTTGAATTTATCATACCGATCGCCGCTTCGTCGGCTATTATCGCGGAAATGACCTCAGCAGGAGTGTCGCCCGGTATGTTTATCATATCGAGACCGACCGAGCAGACCGCCGTCATCGCCTCAAGCTTTTCGATCGAAAGATGACCGTCGGTCGCCACCGCAATCATTCCCTCATCCTCGGTTACGGGGATGAAAGCACCGGAAAGTCCGCCGATCTTGCTTGACGCCATTACGCCGCCCTTTTTGACCGCGTCGTTGAGCAGGGCGAGAGCCGCCGTTGTTCCGCAGGCACCGCAGTGTTCAAGACCTATCTCCTCAAGGATTCTTGCTACCGAATCGCCGACCGCTGGTGTCGGAGCGAGCGAGAGATCGACGATCCCGAAGGGCACGCCCAGTCTCCGCGATGCTTCTTTTCCGACGAGCTGACCCATACGGGTTATCTTGAACGAGGTCCTCTTGATGAGGTCGGCGACCTCGGTTATATCCATTCCGTCATTTTTGGCAAGCGCCGAGCGAACCACACCGGGTCCCGAAACGCCTACATTTATAACGCAATCCGGCTCACCGACGCCGTGAAAAGCGCCTGCCATAAAGGGGTTATCTTCGGGAGCGTTGCAGAGGACGACCAACTTTGCGGGGCCGAAGCAGCAGTTGTCCGCCGTGAGCTCGGCGGCCTCGCGCACTATTCTTCCCATAAGGGCGACGGCGTCAAGGTTGATACCCGCCTTTGTGGAACCGATATTTACCGAGGCGCAGATATGTGAGGTCTCGGCAAGGGCGCGCGGAATGCTCTCTATGAGTTCGCGATCGCCCGCCGAAAAGCCCTTGTGGACCAAAGCCGAGTAGCCGCCGATAAAATTGACTCCGACCGCCTCGGCGCTCCTCTCAAGTGCGTGCGCAAGTTTTACGGGATCTCCGCCTTTAGCTGCCGCAATAAGCATCGCCGCAGGGGTCACCGCTATACGCTTGTTGATAATGGGTATACCGTACTCTCTTTCAATATCTTCGCATACCGAGACCTGCCGCTCGGCAAGACGGGTTATCTTGTCATATACCTTCTTTGAGAGGGTGTCGATATCGTCGCTTATGCAGTCAAGAAGGGATATTCCCATGGTGACCGTGCGGATGTCGAGATGCTCTTCCGATATCATTTTTATGGTTTCGAGGATTTCACTGTTATTGAACATTTCTTCCTACCTGCCTTATATTCTGTGCATTGAGTTGAAAATGTCCTCATGCATGACCCGTATATCCATACCGATATCTTTGCCGTATTCCTTTGCGGACTCGGCAAAATCTCCGAAGCTCCCTTTAAGCCCTGAAACATCCACGAGCATTATCATGGTAAATATACCCTGCATTACGGTCTGAGAAACATCGATGATGTTTGCACCGAATTCGGCACATTTGGATGCCACGGCGGCAAGAATGCCCACCCTGTCCTTACCTATAACACTGACCACTGCTTTCATAAATCGTTCTTCCTTTCCTGAGTCGGGGGTGCGGAAAAAAGAGTTGCCCGCACGACCTTGTGTCTGTCTGCCCGACGCCGCTTTTTTTCCTTCGATACGATGCCGAACATCGCATCGTATACAATAAAGTCATTTTAATACACCGTTCGGAAAAAGTAAAGAAAAATATAGCAGCAGCCGCCAAGTGGAGCGGCGCAGCCGAAACGCAGCGCCGCATCCTCAAAAAAGAGGAAAGACCGCTCGGCAGAAAAGAGGCTTGAAAGGCCACTGAAAATAACAGTTGAATAAACCCGGCACAAATGGTAAAATATACATAATTGCTGCAATGCCGTGTGCCGAGCCCGCGGCACTGCGTCCGGCATCTCGCGTACTGCGCTCACAGGCCTTGTTATCGAAAAAAGCGCAAGCACTAAAAGGCGCAAGACCGCAGGAACGGCAGGGACTTATACGGTCGGGGTGCGGCACGGGAAGTGTGCGGTATCCGATATATCGGTTTTTGACCGTATCGGTCTCCGCCCGACGGCAAAAAATCATGCGGCGTTTATTGAAAAAGGAGAGATAATATGACTTCACCGGTATTTGACATTATCACAAAGGAGCAGCTGCGGCAGGCAACCAATGTCGAGCTTATCGCAAGCGAAAACTTTGTGAGCGACAACATTATGAAGGCGGTAGGCTCGTGCCTTACCAACAAGTACACAGAAGGGTATCCCGACAACAGATATTACGGCGGCTGCGAATACTATGACGAGCTTGAAAACTATTGTCGTGAAAAGTGGCAGCAGGTCTTTTCGACCGATTACCATGTCAATGTTCAGCCCCATGCGGGCAGTCAGGCAAATTTTGCCGCATATATGAGCGTGTTGAAGCCGGGCGATCGCATTCTCGCAATGGATCTCAACAACGGTGGTCATCTGACCCACGGGTCGGGCGTGAATTTTTCGGGAAAAATATATCATTCGGAGTTTTACGGCGTCGACGAAAAGGGCTTCATCGACTATGACGGCATCCCCGCAAGAATGAGAGAGGTCCGCCCCGGAGCGGTCGTGGCGGGGGCGTCTGCGTATTCAAGGATCATCGATTTTGAGCGCTTTCGCAGCATCATAGACGACTACAATGCCGAGACGGGCTCCGACTGTAAACTTATAGTTGATATGTCTCACATCGCCGGACTTATCGCGGCGGGTCTCCACCCCACACCCTTCGGATATGCCGACATAATTACAACAACGACCCATAAGACGCTCAGAGGCCCGCGCGGCGGAATGATATTCTGCCGTCCCGAACTCGCGAGAAAGGTCGATTCGGCAGTGTTTCCCGGCAGTCAGGGCGGCTCGCTTATGCATGTGATAGCCGGAAAGGCGATCGCCGCAGAAGAGGCGCTCACCCCCGAATACAGATCCTATATTGCCGATGTGATCAAGAACACCAAGGCAATGTGCGATAAGTTTATTTCAATGGGATACTCGGTCGTCACCGGAGGAACCGACAACCACCTTTTCCTTCTTGATCTTTCGGTCAACCTTCCGAATGTCACGGGCAAGGCAGTTCAGGATGTTCTCGATCGCCATGGTATCACACTCAATAAAAACTGCGTGCCGGGCGAAAAAAGATCCCCGAAGGAGGCCAGCGGCATTCGCATAGGCGCCGCAGCAATGACGACGAAGGGCTGGACGGCGAAGGACTTTGAAAACTGCGCCGAAAGGATCGACAGTATAATACGCGGGGAGCTCGCCTGAGTTTCTCCGATCCGGGGAAGGGAAATATTCATTGCCGCGCACACATTTCGCCGCCCGCTGTCACGCCGCAAGGTTGCGACGGTTGGCGGCGGGCGCGGCAGCGACAAGACAGACGGTAGTTGAACCGGTTTTACGGGCAACCGGGCCGAGGGGGCGGCGCCGCGCGCCCTCCCTCGGGAGGGCGCAAAAACGGGCGGCAGAGTGCAATATCGGAACACGACCCTGCTCAAATAAATCAGGGCTTTTTCGTAAGATAAGAGCACCCGCTGCCCGTTTGTCGCGCCTTCGGCGCTTCGCGGCGCCGCCATCCCTTTCGCCTGCCCCGTTCCCGGGCAAAAGCGGCCGTGTGCACCCCGGGGGCCGCCCGCCGGGGGCGACCGATAACAGTAGTTACGGTTTTTATTGACATTTTGAATCGCGCAAGGTATAATAGATAATCGGCAGGAATTTTGTTTATTACGGTTGACCTCCGCACCCGAAGGGGAATCGGCTCCGGGCGGTGCAACATTTCCTTTAATGACCGTCTTAATACACAATCCCGATAAACATTCGCCTCGCGGGGTCTCCCACGCAGTGCATAAAAAGGAGTGACAACAGATGAAGAGAACTTATCAGCCCAAGAAGCTCCATAGGCAGAAGGTTCACGGCTTCCGTGCGAGAATGTCGACCGCAAACGGCCGCAAGGTGCTTTCCCGCCGCAGAAGAGCCGGAAGAAAGACCCTCTCTTACTAAAGCAAAGGCCACTGAAGTGGTCTTTGTTGCTATTATGGGTTCGTAGGTGCGGGCACCGACATCAGTTTACAACGGGCGGTGAGTGCGGAATCAAGACGCGCTCGTCCGATCTCCCGGGGAATATGACCCCTGCGTCGTGAGGGCTTAAATGAATACAGTCAAAACCGAAAAGTTCAAGCTGAACAAGGAATTCAAAAGGCTCTACGGGCGCGGCAAAAGCTTTGTCGATCCCCTGCTTGTGACATATGTGTTAAAGAGCGGGCGGGATCATTGCCGTATCGGGATAACGGTAGGCAAAAAGCTCGGAGGAGCAGTCGAGAGAAATCGTGCAAAGCGGGTGATAACCGCGGCATGGCGCGAAACGGCACCGCTTCTTTCACAGAATGTCGACGCGGTCTTCGTGGCGCGGACCCGTATACTTTCGGCAAAAAGCGGGGATGTTGCCGCGGCAATGATCAGGCACTTCAAAAAAAGCGGTCTGATCCCGAACGAGAAGACAGAAAGATGAAAAGAGTCTTTATTTTTGCGGTCAAGGCTTATCAAAAGCTGATATCGCCCATGAAGCCCCCCTGCTGCCGTTTTTCACCGACCTGCTCGGCATACGCAATAGAAGCGTTTAATGTTCACGGTGCGATAAAGGGTCTCATCCTGACTCTGTATCGACTGCTCAGGTGCAATCCCCTTTGCAAGGGCGGGTACGATCCCGTACCCCCGCGCGGAAGGTGGAAGAATTAAAGCGACACGGACGCTGCGATGCTTTGCGGCGAAGATGCGCGGGATCTCGCCCGCGCAAATTAGGATCGGCAATGCCGCGAGCGGCATAACAGTCATACTATTGAAAGTTGGCAAGAATAATGAGTCTCATTAACACACCTCTCGGCTATGTGCTGAGATGGCTCAGCTCCATACTGGGCGGAAACTTCGCGGCGGCGGTTTTTGCCTTTACACTTCTTATAAACCTGATAATGCTGCCGCTCACCTATAAATCCCAGAAGACTTCCGCGGATCAGGCGCGCCTTAAGCCCCGCCTGGACGCGATAAAGAAGCGCTGCGGCGACGATAAAAACAAATATACGCAGGAGCAGCAGGCTCTCTATCAGAAAGAGGGCATTTCAATGTCGGGCGGATGCCTGCCCATGCTGATCCGTCTCGTTATTATGTGGGGCGTCTATGAGGTAATAACCAGCCCTCTCACCTACATATTGAACTTCAATGCGACTGCAATGAGCGACGCTTCTCTGATCGCAGGCGATCTCGGACTCATAACCGGCAATGTCCGCGGCTCCGAGCTTACGCTTTTCAGCCTGCTTGAGCAGGGAAAGATCGAGATAGCGGGCGTTACGGGCGCAAGCCTTAATTCGGTAAGCTTTAACCTTTTCGGTCTTCAGCTCACCGAGACACCTGTCTTCTCGTGGAATATTTTCAGCGGGTTTAAGCCTATCTGGCTCATTCCGATAATCTCGTTCGTTACCTCCATCCTCAGCGGCGTGGCGTCTTCTCTCGTTCAGAAGAAGAATAACCCCGAAGCTCCGAATATGATGGCTATGATGCTGATGATGCCGTTGATATCGCTTATCATCGCGTTCTCGGTCCCCGGCGCCGTCGGATTCTACTGGGCGGCATCGAATATCATATCGGGCGGCCTCAATATAGCAATGCAGCTTATATACAGCCCGAACAGAATGGTT
>CAUCSW010000027.1 GCA_958445555.1 uncultured Clostridia bacterium
ATAGCGTATCCCGGCGCAAGATACGTTTCGAAGACCTCCTCGGTCTCTCACAATGTAGGGGATGCCGTTCTGTAAAGGGCGCTTTTTCTGCCCTTCATGGAACCGTAATACCATTCGGGAGTGAAAGCAGACCAGTCCAGATCTGAGGTCGTCTCTCTTCCGTCGGGGAAATACAGTATGCCGTGCAAATACTCTTCAACGCCGAATCGCGCCCTGAGTGTTTGGTCAAGATCGCATCCCGTATCTGAAATAATTACATATTTGCTCATTTTGCCCTCCGTAACGATTATTCCGTTTGTTTGATTTTTCGGCTTCCTGCGGCTCCGATCGCCGACTTGAAGCCGCACCCGCCCGACTGCGGACCACAAAAAATATATATGCATCGGGCGCAGAAAACACGACACGCGTGTCGCTTTTTATGAATATACCATACTTTTCGTCATATTTCAACACCATAATAAATTTATCGGCAAAAAATCATTTGAAAATATT
Organism: uncultured Clostridia bacterium; assembly: GCA_958445555.1. Classification (GTDB taxonomy): domain Bacteria; phylum Bacillota; class Clostridia; order Oscillospirales; family Acutalibacteraceae; genus RGIG7384. Next base: position 493 of record CAUCSW010000027.1, read on the forward strand.
GCAAAATTTGTTATAATAAAAAGGCTTGCTGCGGGATGATCTCGGATCGTCGCCTGCGGCATCACGATATTAACACTCGGTGGGGTTTGTTTTATGGGACCTGTCGCAATCATTTTAATTATCGCAGGTGTACTTTTTTTGGGCGGACTTGTCGCAATGATCGCGGTCACACTGCCTATCGCGAAAAAGGTATACAATACCACGCTGGTGCGGACCGAGCCCGATAAATGGGGCAGGGTCTGCTCGGCACCCGAAAACGCAGAGCAGCTTTCAATGTGGAATGACGGCTGCCGCTGGGCGGAAGAGAACGCTGCGACAATGCGCGAAGTGTCGGTTGAAAGCGACGGATTGAAGCTTTACGGCGAATACTACGACTTCGGCTCGGACGAATGCGTGATAATCCTTCCCGGAAGATGCGAATGCCTTAAATATTCCTATTACTACGCCGCACCGTATAAAAGAGCGGGACTCAATGTACTGGTCATCGACCAACGCGCACACGGCAAAAGCGACGGTAAATACTCTACCGCGGGGATGGCGGAAGGCCGCGACCTTGCGGTATGGGCGGATCTTGCAAAAAATCGGCTCGGAATAAAGGGGATATTCCTTCACTGCGTCTGCATAGGATGCGCAACCGGTCTTACCGCGGTGACATCGGAAGATGCATCGGGACTGTACAAGGGACTTGTGCTTGACGGCTGCTTCACCTCCTTCAGGGAGACCTACAGAAGGCATATGATCGTTGACAAGAGACCTTTGTTTCCGGTACTTGATATGATAATGCTTCTGCTTTACAAAAACACAGGCAACAATGTCTTAAAAAATTCACCGAAGAAAATGCTCCCGAGGCTGAAGCTCCCGGTCATTTTCATACACGGAAAAAAGGACCTTTACTCGCTGCCCGAAAAGGCACAAATGCTTTTCGACAAGACGGGCAGCACCGACAAAAGGATCGTTTGGATGGAAGAAGGATGCCACTCGCATTTAAGGTTTGCGAACACCGAAAAATACGATCGCACGGTTGAGGAGTTTGTTGCCGATGTACGGTCGTAAATTTGCCGTATTCACGGTCGACGCCGAAGAATTCGGTGAGACGGAATGTGTTAATTACTCCTCCCTCAGCGCCGAAGATGATATGATGGACGGACTGTCAAGATATATCGATCTGATCGAAGGATACGGAATAAAAAGCACCGTGTTCACCTTGCTCGGCACCGCCGAAAAATATCGCGGACTGTTATCCGAGCTTGCCGAAAAAGGGCATGAGATCGCTCTGCACGGGTACCGCCACACCGCTCCCATGCTCATTGAACCGCATGACTTCGGAAAAGAGACCGCTCTTGCCAAAGACAGGCTGAGTCAGATGTTCGGCTGCGAGATAAAGGGATTTCGCGCACCCTGCTTCAGTATTGACACAGAGCGTCTCGACATAATAAGAGGCCTCGGCTTCGCATACGATGCAAGCTTTATGAATTTTTCATCTGCAAGGCATCACGCCGCGACCGACTTCTCAACTTGGAATTCGCTTGCCGATAATGTTTATGAACGGGACGGCTTTTTTGAATTCGGGCTTGTGACGGGGCGTCTGTTCGGGGCAAGGTTTCCCGCGTCGGGCGGAGGGTATTTAAGACTCATGAGCGATTTCCTTTTTAAGCCCTTCATCAAGCAATGCATTAAAAACGCCGACTGCTATGTTTTCTACCTCCATCCGTTTGAATTCTCGGAAAGGCGGGCAGCCGATCTCAAAGGCGCAAAGGCCTACGACAAATTCTACCTGACACACGGTATCTCCGGGTTTGTCGGTAAGGTCCGTTTTTTGATATCGGAGCTTGCAGACCGTGGCTTTGAGTTCGTCACATTTTCCGAGCTTGCCGAGCTTTGCGGCGAGCATTCCAAAGCGGATGTTCGCACAAATAAGCCGTCGGAGGCCGAACCTCTGTCGGTTTTGACGGGTCGATCTTCGCTCTTACCGCGTTGAGACACTTGAGAACACGACAAACCGACGGATATCGGGCAGGCGTCGGCAAACCGAAAAATGAATATGCCGACCGAGCATCGGATCGGCGGTGTTTACATAACACCGTCGGATGCTCGGTCGGCATTTTTCTTTTTTAACTAACGGGAGTCGAACAAGGCCAAAGCAACAAGCGGACCGCAGGCAGCGCCGCGACGCGCCGAAGGCGCGGCCAACGGGCATCGGTACGCTTTGGTTTCCCGAAAGCTCCGCTTTTCGACAGGGCGACATTCCTTTATCATGCCTCTGCCGCCCGTTTCGCGCCCTTCTAAAGAAGGGCGCGCGGCGCTGCCTGCGGTCCGATTGTTGCCCACGGCTTGCCGCGGGTTAGAGCATCCCACCGTCTTTGCCGGGCTGATTTTGCGCAGCAGGCAGCGTTCCCTTGCAGACTGCGGCAGTCACCGCAGAGGCGAATTTATATCTTCAGCAGCAAGGCGACCGCCGGCATGGTAGCGATCGAAACGAGTGTGCTCACGGCGACAAGCTTGCCCGAATAAGCGGCGTCACAGTCGTGAAGCTCGGCAAACATCGTTGTAAGGGCTGCCGCGGGAGTGGAACAGAGGATGAGCACTACCGCCGTCAGATCGCCGTTCAGGATACCGAAAGCCACGAGAATCCGCATTATTCCCCACATCATAACGGGGAAAGCGATAAGTCTGACAGCAAGGAAGCGATAAAGGTACCTGTCCTTAAACGCCGCGCCTAGTTTCACATCGGCAAGCTTTGCTCCTATGACCGCCATGGAAAGCGGTGCGACGGTTCCTTTTAATACCGTAATGACATTATAAAGCATTGTGATAAGGCTCGGAACAAACCCGTCCTTTCCGAGAACGGACTGTATCCATCCGCCCGCGCCGGTCAGATAGAGCAGCATACCGAAAAGGATAGGCAGCACCGCGGGATTGATGAACATCTTTTTCGCCGAAATATATTTTTTGTCGTCGGTATAGATCAATCTGCCGAGTGAAAAGGCGAAGATGTTGAACCACACGACATAGACGCTTGCATATATAGTGAACTCATCGCCGAACACATCGTTGATGACCGGTATGCCCATATAGCCCGCGTTTGAAAAGATGACGGCGAATCTCAGCACCCGCCGAAGCTTTTCGGGGGCCTTGGTGAAAAGTCCGCGGGCTATCAGATAAAAAAGCAGATGAGCGACAAACGCCAATATGAATACTTTTACTATGCCCTCAAAAACCGCGGGGTCGAATCGGACAATAAAACCGTGGATAAACATGGCGCCCTGTGCAATATAAAGGACATAGACCGAGAGGGCTTTTGCAAAGCCCTCTCCCGCCAATCCCGTCTTTTTAAGTGCGAATCCCGGGACCATATACAAAAACAATGTCATTACCGAGATGAACAACAGTGAAATATTTATCATTTATTTCTGCTCCGATTGTTTTATAGAGTCAAAATAAGCCGGTTTTGCCCCTGCCGCGTGCCGACGGAAGCCGCCTTGCCGACATCAGTTGCCGCACTCAACGCTTATTTCGTTAAAGAGGCCGAGGATATCCGCGACCTCGGTCGCGGCCTTATCTGCTCCGTCGCGATCCAAAACCACTGCTCCCTCGTGCATCATCACTATACGGTCGCCGTATTTGACCGCAAAGCGGAGGTTATGCGTGACCATAACGGCGGTGAGCTTTTTTTCCTTGACTATTTTGTCGGTGAGCTCCATTACCGTTTCCGCCGTTTTCGGATCGAGCGCCGCGGTATGCTCGTCAAGCAGCAAAAGGTCTATGGGGGTCATGGTGCTCATCAGAAGCGACAAAGCCTGCCTTTGACCGCCCGAAAGCAGACCCACCGGCATATTCATCTTGTCCTCAAGTCCGAGTCCGAGCGACGCAGCTTCCTCCCTGAACTTCTTTTCGGCGCCTCGGTCGAGTGCCGCAGTCAGTCCGTAACGCTTTCCTTTATTTGCGGCGAGCGACATATTCTCATATATCGTCATTTCGGGCACGGTACCGACCGACGGGTCCTGAAAGACCCTGCCTATGCGTCTTGCTCTTTTGTATTCGGGCTCGGCGGTGATATCCTTTCCGTCAAGAAGGACCTTTCCGCCCTCTATCGGAAGACTGCCGCCGATTATGTTGAGCATTGTCGTCTTTCCCGAACCGTTTGATCCCACTATCGAGACAAACGAACCTTTTTTCACCTTGAAAGAGAAGCCCTTGAACAGTCGGTTTTCATTGACCGTACCGACTCCGTACACCTTATCGACATCAATAAGTTCAATCATCTTCGGGCGACCTCCTTCATTCCCGCGGCAAGCTTTCTTGTTGAGATAAATTTCGATATCTTACCGTTGAATATCAGTATCAGCGCAAAAAGGACGGCGTTCATAAGCTTTAAGTATATGCCCTCACTGTCGACAAGTACCAGATAATTAAGGCAGAGCGAATATACTATCGCTCCGAATATGACCGCGGTGGTGTCCTTGATCTTTCGCGCCGACGAAAACACCGCCGTTCCTATTATGACCGATGCCAAAGCAAGAACGACCTTGCCGCTGCCCGAGGTGTTGTCGTACTGGGAGTAAAGCTGAGCATACAAGGCACCCGAGACCGAGACAAATCCGTTTGCCATAGCGAGTCCGAGTATTTTGTATGATCCGGGATTTTTTCCGAGAGAAACGACCAGCTTTTCATTTCCTCCCGTCGCCTTAAGCATATAACCGACCTTTGTTTTAAGGAAAAGATCGATAAGTATCTTTACGATCAGTGCCGACGCAAGAAGGATAAGAAGGATTGCATAGTCTTTTCCCGACTTGCCGAACACATTCCCGACGGTGCCGTCAAACATGCCCGAAAGGTTTTTGCTTCTGTATGAAAATATGGTCGTCGTATATCCGTTATCGGTAAGAAGCTTTGTCATTGCAAGTGTTACCGAAAGCATTGCGGTCATAACGATTATTCCCGCAAGAAGCTTGGTTATACCGAATCTGACATGAAGCGTACCCGTTACCGCTCCCGCGGCAAATCCGACAACGAACGAAAGAATGACCGCAAGCGCGGGCGGAATCCCCAATCTCAGCATCAGCACTGTACAGAACACCCCGCCCAAAGGAAATGTTCCGTCCACCGAGAGGTCCGGAAAATCAAGTATTGAATAGGAAATATAAACTCCGAGCGCAAGCACCGCGAAGCACAGTCCCATCTGCAGTCCGTCTACGGTCGTTCCCAAAAAAAGCATTAAGATCTACTCTCCTATTTTGCGACATCAGTCATAGCGGGAGACTCGGGGATCTTAAGACCGAACTTTGCTATGACCTTACTGTTATAATAGTTCTCGGGTTCAGTAACGGTCGCGACCGGTATATCGGAAGCAGCCTTACCCGACAGTATTTCGGCTGCCGCCTTTCCCGCTGCCCTGCCGACATCCTTGTACTCTATCGATGCACTCGCGGCGCATCCGATCTTGACCTGCTCGATCTCGGAGCCGAAAACCGGTATTCCCGCCTCATTTGTAAGAGGAAGGATGTTGCTCTCAAGCTTGCCTACGATCGTATTGTCAAGAAGGTTGACAAAGCAATCTACATCCTCGGAAATAAGACCGTTCACCCTGGTATCGATCGTGGTTATATCGCTGACCGCACTGTCGATAACGGTCATTCCCTTATATTTTTCGGCAGCCTTTTTAAGGCTTGAGACCTGAACGGGAGAGCTCGACTCCTCGGTCGAATACAAAACGCCGATCTTTATGTCTTCTTTGCCCATGACCGCCGTGACGACCTCAAGCTGCTTATCAAAATTCGGAATGTCCGACGATCCGGTAAGATTTTCGTAATTTGCCATGGTGGTGGGGTCTGTAACGGCGCAGAAGACGACCGGAATACCGCCGTCCGCAGCATTCGCCGCCGCTATCGCCGAGGGGGTCGCTATCCCGATTATAACGGCTGCTTTTTTGTTGACGAGTGTGTTTGCCTGGGACTGTGAAACACTCGGGTCAAAATTACTGTTGAGATATTCTATATTGTATTCCGAAACATCTATTCCGTTTTCGGCAAGGCCCGCCATAATGCCGTCGTAGCAGTTGTTAAGTGAAGCGTGCGAACCGAATGGTTCTCTTCGTTGAATCCGTGCATGCCGAAAGCGATACCATACCTAAAACGATCAAAGCCAAAGCGAGTATTATTGATATTATTTTTTTCATAACGGTTACCTCTGTTCTATATATTATTCAGTTGTTTATTTCTTTTGTGTTGAGGCTACGGCTTCGCCATCGTTCCTTCAGTATTATCATAGAATAACTCCCTTTCCCGATACCGTTCGTACCGCCTTGTCTGCTATGCTTTTTCCGACGCAACGGTACAGAACAAATAAAAAAGCCCAAGTGTTCCCTTAAGAACGCTTGGGACGAATAAACATTATCCGCGGTACCACCCAAATTGATACTTTCAGTATCCTCTTTCGCGCCTACATCCGATATTCTCGGCAATAGACTCCGTATTGATCACGGGTTCGGTTCCCGTCGACCGCTACTCACAGTAAGCTCTCATACCGTCACCGCCGGCAGCCGATTTCTTAAAACAGCTTCCCGCTTACGCTTTCGTGTCGCCCTCATAAGTCCATTCCCCCGAAGCTCCGCTGCCGCGCTCCCAGCCACCGCGACTCTCTTTGAGTTTCACTGCGAGGTACTATTCTTAATCATCGGTTTATTGTAATGATAATATCACCGCCTGGGATGATTGTCAATAGATTTTTCTGAAATTTTTCTTTTTATTTTATAGCGTTACAATTGATGTGAGACTGAGAGGCATAGAAAAAGACGATTGAGATCGTTATAATCAAGTTGCCGCACAATCACATAACGATAGGTCTCAATCGCCATGGATATTATAGCACAAAGCAAGAGGTTCTTTTTCTTAAACGACCGGCAGCAGCAAATAATGTGGTGCCTGTACCCGGCGAATAATATACCGATGGCCGTTCTCGGCTGGAAATTGCCCAATCAGGCGCACCGTGAGCTCTGAGGATGCCGAACTTCGCGTTCTGTTTCTTGGTTTTTGTTTTTCTTCTTTAAGTTCTCGCATCTTTGACAAGTCCGCATATTTTCCCGCTTTTACTTTTGCCCGCTCCTTTGCACCATTGCCGCGCAGCAGGAATAATGTATAAAGAGGAAATGCAAATTGCGGCGCTGCGCCGAGATTCGAACGGGAACCGCTCTGTACGATCAAATACACACCGACCGCGTGACTCATCCCGTTCTCACTGCGGACACGACGCCGAAAAAAGCGAAAACCGAAAACAGGAAGCAGAAACGGGAACGGTGAAGAAAAATGAACGGATTAAACGAACTGCCGGTCGGAAGCAGGGCAAAAGTGGCGGCGATCACCCTTTCGGGCGGTATGAGAAGAAGACTTATAGATATGGGACTCATTGAAGGAACAACGATCGAATGCGTAGGCAAAAGCCCTTT